>JAZOQL010000127.1:0-4596 GCA_045656065.1 Rikenellaceae bacterium
AGAATTGCCGATTCGCTGTGGATAGACAACAGGTTGACTCACAAGATAACCTACCGACACAAAAGAACGGCAGTGCCGGTGTTCGAGGGCGAACTCTATATCGACGATGAGACTTATGCCATCAGGTCAGCCTCGGCGAAGATGGCAAAGGGGGTAAATGTCAATTGGGTCACCAATCTGTTGCTCGAGTGTGAGAATCAGCTGCTCGATTCTGTTGGCTGGTTCAGGCGCAGAGATAATGCCGTAGTAGAGTTCGCAGTCGAGGAGCTTGATAAAATGGTTTCTGTCTTAGGTTCGAGACAGATTGTTTATAGTGATGTGAGTATTGACAAGCCGATTCCCGAGTCGGTGGTCAAGCAGGATTCCCGAGTAAATCTTCTCCGTCAGAATGTGTCGGTCAGTGACGAGCAGTTCTGGAGCGAGGCTCGGCCTTACAAGCTCTCCGAGCGTGAAGAGAACATCTACAAAATGGTTAACCAGATAAAAGATGTCCCTCTGTACAAGAATGTCTATACGGTTATAAATACCATCTTTTCGGGCTACTACAAAACCAAGTATGTCGGATTTGGGCCATATTTCAAACTGTTGAGTTACAATGACCTTGAGGGCTGGCGAACTCAGTTCGGATTGAGAACAACTGCCGATTTCAGCCGCCGTGTGAGGTTGAGTGGTTATGCAGCCTATGGTCTTGGTGATGAAAAATTAAAAGGTGGTGCCAGCGTTGAGTTGAGGCTCGGAGATAGTGAGTTGACCCGAAAACTGACTCTTGGTGGATTGCACGATGTTCGTCAGTTGGGGTCGGGCGAGAATGCACTGACTGAAGGCAACATATTGGCTACACTGATGTCGCGTGGATCGCAGAGGCTCTCTATGGTCGAGCGACTCGATTTAGGTTACGAGCACGAATGGCGTGCCGGAATCACCAATACGTTCAGTGCAAATGGTCTGAAAATTTATGGTAATGAGTTTGTGCCTATGCTGTCTGGCTCGGGACACCCGATTGAGTTCATCGAAGACAGGTCTGTTGCTTTGGGATTCAGATTGTCATTCAGAGAAAATGTAGTCCGTTCGACATTTGACAAATTCAGATTCGGGTCGCCATATCCGATTTTTTCAGCAAGTGCGCGTCTGGGCAGCTACTCGGTGGCACAGACCGATAAGTCATACTTCCGAGTCGATTTGGGGGTCGATTACGACCTGCTGTTGCCACCCATTGGAGTGTCGAAGATAGTCCTGCGAGGCGGAAAAATATTTGGTCAGGTGCCCTATCCGCTGTTGAAGTTGCACGAGGCAAACGGAACATACATCTACGACCCATTTGCTTTTTCGTGTATGAACTACTATGAATTTGCTTCAGACAGGTGGTTGACTCTCTTCTGGGAACACCACTTCAATGGTTGGTTGTTTGGTCGATTGCCGCTGCTGAAGAATACACGTTGGCGTGAGGTGCTGATTTGCAAGAGCGCGTGGGGAGCTCTGTCTGACCGAAATCTCGGCAATTTAGAGTCTGCTTTAGTGCGGTCGCCTGAGGGTATGGAGTCGCTGAATAAGCCCTATGTCGAGCTGGGCGTAGGTGTTGAGAATATCTTGCGGCTCATTAGGGTCGATTTCATTTGGCGAATGACTCACCGCGACCATCAGAGTGTGGACAAAATCGAAAGGTTCGCTACAAACATAAGTCTCCAGCTTAAATTCTAAATTATAAAAACTGCCCCTGAGATGAGCAGTTTTTTTCGTGTTGTCTGTGGTGTTACTGTTTTGTGTATATGAGTTTTGAAACATCATAGCCGAGTTGTGTGGCGACACTCTCGAGGAGATGTCTCTGCTCGGGGGTGATACTCTTCGAGCGAGCCATAAACCATAGGGTATTGCTCCGAGCACCTGTTATGATTGTGAGCGAATAATCACCCTCGATGTAGGCTACCCGATAGTGGAATCCGATGGGGAATCCGAAGTAGACCTTGAAGTAGTTCGGAGTCATTGTCGGTAGCAGTTTGCCGTGTCGTCGAGTGCGAATGCTGCCTTGCTTGTAGCCTTGATTTATCAGAGTCACAACTCCCTTTTGGTCGAATTGGTACTGGGCAGTGACACGTTCGAGACCGCGCTCGTAGGGGTGATCCAATCGGGCAATCTCATACCAGGTGCCCATAAAGCGATTTAAATCGAACGACTCGATGACCGGAACGTTAATCCTTTTTCCGCCTAAAATTGATAAAAATAACATAACTCAAATCCGATTAAATTTTTTTAGCATAAAGATGTGTTTGCAGTAGTCAGAAAAAATTGTGCCGAAAAAATATTTATTGTCAAAGAAATTTCGTATCTTGCGCTGTAATTTATAGTTACAGTTACGGATATGTGGTTGATAATTTTGCTCTTTGCATTGGCCATTACGCTGATAATCGTCGAGTTGGTGTTCATTCCGGGATTTGGAGTGGCGGGGATACTCTCGATAGGGTGTGTTGGTGTAGCTATATTTTTGTCGTATAGCAACTTTGCTCCTGTGGTGGGGCATATTGTAGCGGGGCTCTCGGTTGTGATGTTTGTCTCGGTTTTGGTATTTGCGCTGAAATCGGGCACTTGGTCTCGTGTGTCGCTGAAAGAAACCATTTCAGCGACCGTCAATGATAATCCCTTTGAGGGGGTCGCAGTAGGCGATTGTGCTTTGACGGTCAGCCGTTTGGCTCCGATGGGTAAGGTGGTGCTCAATCAGCGCCACTTCGAGGCCAAATCAATGAGCAGCTACATCGACGAAGGTCAAGAGGTCGTGATTGTAGGATTTGAGGACTCGTACCTTATAGTCAAAAAGAGAGTTTGACGTAATGTGTTGAATGAAAAAATAAACTAAAAAAATAAGAATTATGGACGAATTAATGTTTTTTGGAATTATTGGCATTGCTGCCATTATCGTGTTGGCACTTCTGTTCTACTATGTGCCGGTGGGAGTTTGGTTTTACTCGGTTGTGTCGGGTGTCAGAGTTAGCATCTTGCAACTTGTCTTTATGCGCTGGAGAAGAGTTCCGGCTTCGATGATTGTCAACGAACTGATTACAGGTACAAAGGCGGGGCTGTCGCTGAATGTGAATGAAATGGAGGCTCACTACTTGGCGGGCGGTAATTTGCCCAATGTGGTGAAGGCGCTGATCTCTGCGCAGAAAGCGAACATTGCGCTCGATTTCAAGATGGCTACGGCAATCGACCTGGCGGGTCGCAATGTGGCAGATGCAGTGCAGATGTCGGTAAATCCTAAGGTTATTAATACTCCGCCTGTTACAGCTGTGGCAAAAGATGGTATCCAGCTGATTGCAAAGGCTCGCGTTACGGTGCGTGCCAATATCAAACAACTGGTCGGTGGTGCTGGTGAAGAGACTGTTCTGGCTCGCGTAGGTGAGGGTATTGTATCTTCGATTGGTTCATCTGATTCGCATAAGAGCGTGCTGGAAAATCCAGATTTCATCTCTCGCGTAGTATTGGACAAGGGGCTCGATGCAGGTACTGCATTTGAAATTCTCTCTATTGACATCGCTGATATCGACGTAGGTAAGAACATCGGAGCATTCCTGCAAATGGACCAGGCTAATGCCGATAAGAACATCGCTCAGGCTAAGGCTGAGGAGAAACGTGCAATGGCCGTAGCAAGTGAACAGGAGATGAAGGCTATGGCTCAGGAGGCTCGAGCTAAGGTTATTTTGGCCGAAGCTGAAATTCCGATGGCAATTGCTGATGCCTTCCGCAGCGGAAATCTCGGCATTATGGATTACTATAAACTGAAAAATATTCAGGCCGATACTATGATGCGCGAGCAGATTGCTCGTCCCGAACAGCCGCGAAAAGATAACAAGCAACCACAAAATAAGTAGTGATGAGTAACGCCGTAACGGTTGCATTAATATACGATTTTGATGGAACACTCTCGCCGGGAACGATGCAGGAGTATGACTTCATTCCCGGCGTGGGCAAACAGAACGAACAATTTTGGGAAGAGAGCAATGCGCTGGCTGTGGCTCAAGATGCCGACCCCATATTGGTCTATCTGTCGAAGATGATTCGCGAGGCTACGGCAGCGTCGAAGAGTCTGCGCAGAGAGGCATTCGTAGAGTGTGGTCGCAACATAGCACTCTATCCCGGAGTGAAAGAGTGGTTTGCTCGAGTGAACGAGTATGCTAAAGAGCGAGGTGTTATTCTTGAACACTATATAAATTCGTCGGGTCTTAAAGAGATTATCGAGGGGACGGAGATTGCCAAAGAGTTTAAGCACATCTATGCGTGTTCATTTCTGTACGATGTGGACGGAATTGCCTATTGGCCAGCGGTGGCGGTGAACTACACCAACAAGACGCAGTTTCTGTTCAAAATTAACAAAGGTATCGAGAGTGTCTTCGAGAGTAAACTGATTAATGAATTTATCGAGGAGAGAAAACGTCCGATTCCTTTTAAGCAGATGATTTATATTGGCGACGGTATGACTGATATTCCCTGTATGCGATTGGTTAAGGAGAAGTCGGGACACTCGATTGCGGTGTTCAATCCCGAGTCACAATCGAAACGTCGTGATATGGAAAAGCTGATTCGTGATGGACGCGTGAGCTATGTTTG
>JAZOQL010000128.1:0-3646 GCA_045656065.1 Rikenellaceae bacterium
AGACAGCACGTCCACATCATAAAAAGACATTGGGGGGATTTGCAAATGCCGCCAATGTCTTTTATCCCGGTGACACCACTGCAATCACACTATAGAAAATTCCGCACATTCAAACAAATGCCATCACATTGATTTACAACAGATTTTACAACAGCGCAAAGAGAAACTTAATTTTTACAATAAAAAACATTCAAAATTCTTTGCAGATTTAAAAATTTGCACTACCTTTGCACCCGTTAAGCGAAACACAAAGCACTAGTTCGCAAAACAAACGCGGAAATAGCTCAGTTGGTAGAGCACAACCTTGCCAAGGTTGGGGTCGCGAGTTCGAGCCTCGTTTTCCGCTCTCTTTGAAATTTTGAGTTTCAGCTTGTAAAACACTGGTTCGTGTTGCAAACGCGGAAATAGCTCAGTTGGTAGAGCACAACCTTGCCAAGGTTGGGGTCGCGAGTTCGAGCCTCGTTTTCCGCTCATAGGCTACAAAGCCCAGGTGGCGGAATGGTAGACGCGCTCGTTTCAGGTGCGAGTGTTGAGAGACGTGCAGGTTCGAGTCCTGTTCTGGGCACCAGGACTTGGTTTTACAAAATATGGAGAAGTGGCGGAATTGGTAGACGCGCTACTTTGAGGGGGTAGTGACCGTTGGGTCGTGTGAGTTCGAGTCTCATCTTCTTCACATTTACTGAAATTGAAATTCAAACATCCAAACAATGCGGAAATAGCTCAGTTGGTAGAGCACAACCTTGCCAAGGTTGGGGTCGCGAGTTCGAGCCTCGTTTTCCGCTCTTATGAGGACAGCCACAGGCTGTCTTTTTCATTTTCCTGCAGGCCGTATAATAGACCACCTGCAAAATTCGCAGGGTAGACAAAAAGTACAGAAAGAAAGACTTGAAGAAAATACAAGTGAACAATTAAGGTTGAGGACTGCTTTAGTATTTAATAGCGAGCAAAAGCGAGCCCCCTATAGTTTGCAGGCGAACCGTCATCCCCCCAATGACACGCATCAAAACAACCATCATTATAAGCAAATTATTTATTATAAAAGCTGATTTTTACAGGTTTTTCATTACCTTTGCGTATACAAGGTATGCAGTTTGAGATATGAAACAGACAACAGAGGAGGCAATACTTCCGTTCAAGGTGTTAGAATTGGCGGAGATTATATCGGAGAAAAAACGACTATCGTTTGAAGATGCTTTGTTTTATCTCTACAACTCTGATTTATATCACGACCTTATAAATCCAAATCTCAAACTTTGGTATTATAGCAGTTCTCAACTATACGACTATCTTGAAGAGGAAAAATTCAATCTCCGCAAACACCATGTAAACAAAACTGAGGCGCAATTCCTTGTCTTTTGTATAGAACAATATCGGTTAAGAGGGGGACTTCCATCAGCAGGTGTGTTGGCAATGTTTCAAAACTTAAAATTAGACAAGTTTATCACACGAAATTTTGAAGTATTGCACTCCCAAAGTACGGAGTATATCCTTCATGAAATAGATTTATTCATCAAAAAACGTAAATAGAATATGCTGTTATATCACGGATCAACAATGGCAGTACGCAAGCCTATCGTAAGCCGAGGTCGAGGCAAAACCGATTTTGGCAAGGGTTTTTATACCACGACTAGCCGTGAACAAGCTGAGAAATGGGCCCAAATCAAAAGAGATAGAATGGGTGATGAAGCCCACGCGATTGTATCCGTTTTTGAATTGGATGACGCTGTACTGAATAAGCCGGCATATCATACAAGGCATTTTGACGGCGCAACGGCAGAGTGGCTCGATTTTGTTGTTGGCAATCGCAGGGGTGAAATACATCATGATTATGATTTGATAATGGGCCCGGTGGCAAATGACAAACTATATGCAACCATTACTCTTTACGAAAACAATGTGTTAGATGCGAATGCAGCTATTGAGCAACTTAACACTCACCAATTGTTTGACCAATTATCATTTCATTCAACGAAAGCGTGCAAACTTTTAACTTTTGTTGAAACATTCGAATTATCAATCACATATTGAAATACAACTATTAAAACAAAGGGATTTATTCTGTTTTTTTATTCTGTGGTCATCAGATATCCGCAATATCAGAAAATAAGCACCTTGTCACTAATATCCGCGTGACTCACCACTGCATCTATACCGCGAAAGCCGGTCGCCTGCAAAATTGACAGCAACACCAAAAGCATCGCCTGGCATCAAGAACAGAGTTTATACCTTATTTAATCAGTCTAGAACTATTGCAAAAGTCACGCAACCGTCATAGTTGTGTTTCAAATGGAGAGTACCGCCATGCAAGCGTATAATCTGACGAGAAACGGCAAGGCCTATGCCCGACCCGTCGGCTTTGGTAGTAAAGAATGGCGTAAAGATATTCTCGGCCACGTCGGCAGGAATTGCCGAGCCGTTATTGGCAAATTCAATCCGTATGCGCTCATCGGCGTCAATGGTAGAGTGAATGGTGATTCTTCGTTCTCCCTCCTGTTCCATGAATGCCTCGGTGGCATTTTTCAAGAGGTTTACAAAAACCTGCGACATCAGCGCACGGTCGGCATAAAGCATGGTATCTTCAGGCTCAAGACACACCTCTACCCTAACACCCTCACAAACTGTCAGCGAGCAGGCCTCGGCCAAAAGTTCCGACAAATAGAAAGGTGCTTTCTGCGGCACAGGAATGCGCGTGACGGCGCGGAAAGAATCAACAAAACGTAATAGCCTGTCCGATGTCGCATATATAGTTTCAAGTCCTTGCCGCACTGTCTCGGCATCGCCCGATGACGAGAGCAACGTATGACTGATAGAGGTGACTGGGGCAAGCGAGTTCATAATCTCGTGCGTGAGAATACGCGTCAGCTTCTCCCACGACTCAATCTCTTTGCGGTCGAGTTCCCTATGTATATTTTCCACCGATATGACACGCAACATCTTACCGCCGAACTCCATTGCCGAGCAGCTCAAAACCAGGCTCTGTTCGCCAATCTCGGTAGCATAGCGCACGGTGCGTTGCTCGTTGGGTGCAATAGAGCGCATTGCCCCACAAAGTTCCTCACTCAACACGTGCAACTGGTCAATATGGTTCAGCCTATCCATTCCAACAATGCGGAGAGCCTTGCTGTTTGTCTGCGCCACCGCACCGTTATCCATAACGGTGATGATACCGATATTGGCGCACTCCATAATCAGCTCAAAATATTGTTCACGCTCCTTTATTTGCAGTTTTGCATTGTCCAATACCTCTTTTATACGGTTTAGAGTCCGGTTTACAAAGGCATATTGTGTATAGCGAGGATTCTCGGTAAAACGGAAGGAGTAGTCGTTGCTCTGCACTGCATTGAAGACAAACATAAGACGTTTCACAATCTCGCCATAGGACCTGAAAAGCACGAACATACAGTACGCAATGACAGGCACACAGACAATGAGATATGCGTGGTGTCCTTTCGCCCAAACATATCCGGCAATGCAGGCCATTGAAATGATGACTGCCATACAAACGACAATCTTGCTATAAGGTATGTTGCGCATCAGTTTCACAATCCGTAACGTTTAATCTTGTTATATAAAGTCTGTCGTGTTATGCCGAGCTTTTGTGCCACTAACGAAAGGTTTCCGCCGCACTGTTTAATGGCGTTGGCTA
>JAZOQL010000129.1:0-2016 GCA_045656065.1 Rikenellaceae bacterium
CTTGGTAGCGAGGGGTACGAAATTGCGGATGCAGGTTTCCGCGATGCGCGATACGCAGGACACAACGATGTACGCGTTGCGTTCCCGTACTTCGAGGACGATACGCTGTATCTGTCAGCCTATGGCGATACGGTAGCGTTCATCGAGTTCGGTACAGGTACGTTCTATGAGGCGTACCCGATAACCGTAGCGGGCGTGGATGCGCGAGGAACTTACGGCAAGCACAAGGGCGAACACCCGCCGTGGAAATACGAGGGTGACGCAGAAAATTTGGGAGTTGTCATTCGTCACAAGTCGAACGGCAAGGACTTAGTGGAAACCTACGGTAACCCGCCCGCCCGTGCTATGTACAACGCAAGCAAGGTCTTTGACAAGGAACACGTATTGGAAGTAGCAAAAGAGGTATTCAAATGATTGACATTGAGAGCGAAGTCATGACGCTTATCTACAATGCGGTACAGCCAAGTTTCCCGAACGGAAGTTTCGAGAGCGAACTGAACTTGAACCCGTCCGTGTTTCCATGTACCTGCGTAGAAGAGTTAGACAATACCAACAATCAGATGACAGCAGACAGCGGTAGCAACGAACGCCATGTGAACGTGACATACGAAGTCAATATCATAACGAATGGAACAACGGGAAAGAAACGTACCGCAAAGCAAATCTTCGGGCTTATCGACAACACGATGTTGTCCCACGGGTTTGACCGCATAACGTATCAACCGCTGTCTCTCGACAATGGTACGAAGTACCGCTTACTTGTTCGGTATCAAGGGGCGGTATCAGAAAACAAAACAATTTACAGGAGGTAATAGCAAATGGCTATCAGCACCTATAAGACCTTTCTTATGAAAGGCACGGGCGGCTCTTGGTCGAAACTTATCGACATCAAGGAGTTCCCCGACCTCGGCGGCGTACCCGAAATGCTTGACACCACGACCATGAGCGATGGTGCAAGAACGTACATTCTCGGTATACAGGAAACCGAGGCGATGACGTTCACCGCGAACTACACGCTTGCCGACTACATGACCATCAAGAACCTTGAGGGCGTGGAGCAGGATTTCGCTGTATGGATGGGAGCGACCGTGACGAACGATATCGCAACCCCTACGGGCGTGGATGGCAAGTTCGAGTTCAAGGGTTACATCACCGTTACCAAGACGGGCGGCGGCGTGAACGAGGTTCAGAACATGACCGTTACGATTGCGCCTACCACGGTTATCCGTCAGACCGCAGGAACGACCGAAACGCCGAGCGTTTCCCTCGACAAGCACTCTCTGACGCTTGGTGTGGGCGAGTCCTACACGTTCAACACCGTGACCGTACCCGCAGGTAAGTCCGTGACGTATGTTTCGTCCGCAACGGGCAAGGCAACCGTGACGAACGCAGGTGTTGTGACGGGTGTTTCGGCAGGTTCTACGACCATTACCGCGACCATTTCGGACGGTGGGGTGGATTACACCGACACCTGTACCGTAGTTGTTTCGTAAGTTGAATTAACGGGAGGTTCTATATATGGCTACTATCAAAGTTTATGACGCAGACGGAAAAGATTATGTGCTTGCATATACGCTTCGCACGGTAAAGCAGATGTCGGACAACGGGTTCAACATTGAGGAAGCAGGGGCAAACCCCATTTCGGGCATCCCGAAGTTGTTTGCAGGAGCGTTCCTCGCAAATCACCGCACCATTTCAAGAGCAAAGATTGACGAGATTTGGGAGCAGATTTGTGACAAGGAAGGGTTCGTCACCGCGCTTGTGGAACTGTACAATGCGCCCGTTGAGAAACTCTTCGGAGAGCCTGCCGATGACGCAAAAAAGGCGAAGTGGGAAGTAATCAAGTAGACGATTACTTCCCGTTAAAAAAACAAGATACAGAGCAGATGGCATACGGCGAGATAATCAAGAGGTTAGCCCCCGATTATCTCGCTATGGGTATGTCGCTGTCGGAATATTATGACGGTGACCCCGATTGGCTTGAGGATGTTCGGGAAGCACATCGGTTGCGGCGCA
>JAZOQL010000130.1:0-2037 GCA_045656065.1 Rikenellaceae bacterium
CAACGCCGTCAAGTTCGATGTCGCTCACATAGTACATTCCGTTTTGACCTGCGTATATCCAAAACTTTTTTATCTCTGACGACTTTGCCTTTGCTATGCCATTCGATATATTTTCGAGGCTTTCTTTTGAAATCGGCTGTATCTTCAATTTTTCATTTACAAAGCCGTTGTAGTCAAGAACATTGTTTCTGCCCATATTCCGCTTGTATTTAATTATGAAACGTCAGAGGTGCGTTTGATGTTTTTGAGAAGTTTGTTGTCAACATCGGTCTGCGGCATTGCACCACGGTTGGGAGCGTCCTCTATGCAGTTGTTTTTGTCTTTCATTTCAAGACAGTTTTGCAAAACAAAGTCAATGAATGAGTTTCTGTCTTTAACGCCGTCTTCCTTGTGGAATTTCGTCATAAGTTCAACTGTGTCGTCAGTTGCGTTTTTATCTATGAACTCCCTCAATGTTTTTTCGTCACACTGCTTGTTGAGCAGGTTGTTTTTCGGATTTTCCGTTGTGACGTTCGGTTCGATTTCTTCGGGGTGCAAGTCCAAGCCAATCGTGGTCTGTGTTATCTTCAGAATGTCAATGGGTTCGAGGTCTGTGTTCACGAGGTTGATTGCCGCGAACTTTGTAGGTTCGCCGTTGCGGATTTTGTTGAAGCAGTATATCTGCGACCAACGGTGGTGTCCGTCAATGATGTACTTTCTGTTGAATGTGACAATAGGCACGCCTTTCAGCATAGGCGGCTCGGCGTGTATCTGTTTGTCAATAGTACCCTTGAAGTTCATAAGACCCCACTTCAGACTCTTCGTCATATCAATCTCGTTCTGTGTCGGTTGCACGGCATCGGTTCTGACGGTTGTGTCCGTTGACACCTTGATTGTGGTGTCGCCCCAATTTCCGCCGAATCCCTTTCTCATAATGTTGCGCACGCGCTTGTCGTTGAGCAGTTCGTTCAGAACGGCGAGATAGTCTTCCGTGTATTCCATATCGGAAAACAGTTTCACTATTGAGCGGAGCAGTGATTTGTCGCTGCCCTTGAAGTTTTCGTATTTGTCTGAAATCTCGTCAATGGTCATTCCGTTGCAAATGCCCTCTTTGCCTTCGAGAATCCGAATGAGTTGTTCTACTTTATATATTTTCATTGTTTGTTTAATGTTTTAATAGCCATCTGTTAAAATCAAGCGTATTGTCTATCAGTTTTATTTCCGCATCGTTTACCGTGTCTGGGTCGAACAACACAATACCACCGTTAATAAGTTCTTCCGTGTTTTTGATGTCAACGTTGATGTGTTTTTGAAATTCTATCAGTTGTTCTGTCATTTTGGCTGAATAATAAATGGCGGTTGGTCTTGGTTCGATTTCGAATGAAACGAAATCCATAGCGTCACTTATCGAATGGAACATTTTGACAAAATCGAATTTGTTTGACTTTAGTGCTTCTGTGCTTACGAATGTAGTTCTTGATTTATCTTGATATATGAAAAATGCGCCGTTTTTCCAATTGGTAAGCCTATCTTTTGTGATGGGCTTTATGCCAAGTTTTTCACTGATGTAATCGTTTGATTTCAGTATTTTCATTGTTTGTTTAATGTTCTAATAACCATTTGGTCAAATCAAGCGTATTGTCTATGTATGTAATTTGTGTGTTATTCACCGTGTCTGGGTCGAACAGATTTATGCCTTTGTTGTCCATTAAATCTTCCATACTGTCAAATCCGTAGAAATCAATCAGTTTTTGAACCATTTTCGGCGAGTATATGGTTGTTGTCGGGTTAAGTTCTAATTCAATAAAATCAAACATATCATTTATTGAAAACACCCTTTTCACAAAACTTAATTTGCTGCTTTTTATCGCTTCGGGACTTACGAACGCCTGCCCCCATTTGTCTTGGTATATGAAAAAGCCCTTGTATTTCAAGTGGGCGAGTCTGTCTTTTGACACGGGTTGTATTCCCAATTTTTCGCTGATGTATTCTTTTGCTTTCAGTATTTCCATTTTTTTCTTATATATGCTTTATTTATAACTTGGTTTGCTATGTAAA
>JAZOQL010000131.1:0-1230 GCA_045656065.1 Rikenellaceae bacterium
AACTTTTGATTAAAGACCTTTCGGCAAGGTTGCCTTACGGTGTTCGTATAAGAGAGTACAATGACGAATACGGGTGGTGTGACGGTGTTTTGTCAACCATTACGAATGACTATTTTTCCGAGGGTGAACCGAGTATTGAAGGCGATTGGATTAACCGTGTGGAAGACGTGAAACCGTATCTGCGCCCGCTTTATTCTATGACCGAGGACGAAGCAAGGTTCATATTGAAATTCATTCTCGGCGACCAAAAGGTATATATGGTAAATGTAACCAAAGACGGAATCGAAGCGTATGTTGATGACGGTGTTGCAAGTTTTGATAAAAATTATGTTTTCCATAACGAGATTGTCCGTTCCCTTGACATTTTCGACTACCTCAATGAGCGGCAATTTGACTATCGCGGGCTTATCGAAAAAGGTCTTGCCTTGGAAGCACCCGACAATATGTATAACCTTGAACACAAAATGACATTATGACAGAGGAAGAAAAATTATTTGTATTCAAAGATTTGAGTGCAAGGTTGCCCTATGGGGTGAAAATGAAAGTCACCTTGGACTTATCTTATGACACGAGTTACGACTCTGTGGAACAGCATTGTGATTTCGATGCCACGCTATACGCAATCAACATAGACGGCGACCCGACCGATATTCTCATTTATCACGAGGACGAAGAAACTGCAAATTATCTGAATGAACAGTTCACCGAATGTCCCGACATTCTTGAAGATTTCGTTCCGTATCTTCGCCCAATGTCAAGTATGACAAAAGAGGAAACGGAAAAATATCATCAATTATGTGAGACCGATGACGGCGATTTCACGGGTGAAATTCTTTATTTCAACACGTGCGAGTCATTTGACTATCTCAATTCGATACACGTTGACTACCGCAATATGATTGAAGATGGTCTCGCGTTGGCTGCACCCGATGGATTGTATGACGAAAAATATCAAAACAATGGATAATAAAGAAAAAATGAAACTCCTGCTCAAAGACCTATGCGGGAGACTGCCTTACAAAGTGAAAGGTCGCTGCAAATGGATTGCCCCGATGACGAAATCACCCGAAGATACTGTTACGGTGATGGACGCTAACGACTTGGAGGCTATCCAATCAATCATTGACAACGGGATTGCAATAATCCACATTTGCGGAGGTGAAGAAACATTCCTTGACAAAGTCGGATCTAGCCATGTCGTTCTGTGAGCCAAGGAGTTGAAAAATGATG
>JAZOQL010000132.1:0-1602 GCA_045656065.1 Rikenellaceae bacterium
GGCTGCATCGAACGTTGCGGCTGCGTTCATTTCCCGAACTGCGTTTTGCAGTTCATCGGCTTGCGCTTGCTCACTCTCGACACGCTTCTTGGTGTACTCGTTGCTGTCGGGGTCTTTCGTGTCATCGATGGCAAACAACCCGTTCAATGCGTACTTGCGGGCATAGGAACTTGCCGCGCCCGTCACTTGCGCATCGTCCATCTTTGGTCTGCTTGGACATTCACGGGCAAAGGCTTGCGCTTGCTCTTTCTCGCCGTTAGCGTTGGTAATCGTGGCGGTTGCCTTGATATAGTAACGCTCGCCGACCTGCACAATATCGTCCGTCATAATCAACTGACAATCTAACTCTGCCAACAGCGGTTTGAGTGTTGCCAATATGCTCTCGGCACTGCGATAGTTGAAACCGCCAAAATCGTTTCGGAGGGTCTTGTTTGCCCTCAACTTGCTTTGAATTGTAACTAATTCTTTCATATTGTGTATAGTTATTTAGTGGAGGGGAATTGCACCCCTCCGTTATTATTCTGCTATCTCGGAAATGGCTTGCGCGAACTCGCAAAGATGGTCAATGAAACGGACAATCTCTTGGTATCTGCCATAAATCTCCGTATCAACGCGCGTGGTATTTATTTCTTCCGAAAGGGTATAAGCGTATTCGGGTGTTACCTCGATTATCAGCGAACCGCTCTTTGCTTTCAATTTCGCATAACCATTTTCCAACTGCATCTTAATCGGAAACTCTTCGTAGGGGCAATATGTCAAGTGCGCGCCCAATGCTCCAATGCTTGAATAATCAACACGCACTTTGTATTTGTCGCTTGCGGGATAATCTAAACCCAAATTTCGCATCGCGTGGTATGTTTCAAACGCTGCACGCATTTGTTCCTGTCTTGCTTGCAGTTCTGCAAGCGCATCGAAGATTTCCGAAATATATGCTTTCGCAATATTCTCAATCTTTTCTTTTGCCTTTTCGCTGACGTATTTCATAGTTGTTTATTGTATTTAGGTAGGCGGTATTTCAACCGCCCGTTATTATGTTATTTCTTTGTGATGATGTCAAAGGTACTTTGCTCGACTTCATACTTGCCAATCTTGGTCAATGGCAATCGATATTCTATTCTGCCATAAGTGGTAAAAACGACCGACATTTTCACGACCTCCTCCAACGGGGCGATATAGTGATATGTCTTTCCGTCTGCTACCCTTGTAAGCGCGGCCACCATATTGTTTCTACCGCCACCCGTGACCAATACGATGTCCCAAAGGTTGCACAATACCAATTCGTTGTTATTTGTTGTTGCCATAGTTGTATATTGTTTTAGGTGGGAGGGTTGCCCCTCCCGTTGGTTTATCATTTCTGTATTTCGTTTGTATCGTAAATCGAATACGTATCGTCTTTGTTTACCTTGACGATGTAGGTAGTACCCTCGATTGGCAGTTCCTTAACATCATTTATAATCAGTTGCTCGCGGAAAAAGTCTGTAAGGCTGTCCGCTGTCTTGTTTCTGCTCTCCATCGAACAACGGAACGTCCCGACTACAATAGCACTAATAAGGTGCGTATATTTTACTTTTGCTACAAGTTCAAAATTCTTTTTCATAATTG
>JAZOQL010000133.1:0-13946 GCA_045656065.1 Rikenellaceae bacterium
TCCTTGATAGCCTGTTTTATTGCGTCGTAATCCAGGCCGTTGTGTTCTGTAAAATTGTTATCTTCGGTGGAGATTACAGCCTTAATCATCAGCGGGCTTATCTTTTCTATCGGCACCCAGCGGCTGTTGAACGACAACCCCGCCTCGGGCAAATTCTCAAACAGGCGAATCACCTTTAGCGGCGTGACGGTTACGGGCACATACTTGTACAATAGGACTGCTCCCACTGACCAGACAATGAATACAATTACCGCAAAAATCAGCAATCTGAGCAGATACTTAATCATTGTTTCTCCTTCGGTTTATTGATATTTTCGACAAAGCGTTTCAGGTCGCGTCTGATGTATTGGTAATGCAGACACTCTCCAAAGTTGCCACTTGTCTGCAATACATCATCGACATTTCTCAGAGAGTTGTTATAGTTGCTGAGTTCGTTTTTCAGAGTTCTGCCACGCTGTGTACTGTTCGAGATTATGGTCAGCATATTATCCTTGAGTTTGGCACAGACGCTCTTCAGGGCTACGAGTACCACGTTATCCTTGAGCGTGTGACCCTGCATAAACATATAGCAGTTTTCGGGCTGAACGTCGTACTGCAATCTCAGTTGCTCGGCAAATTTTTCAATCTGCTCGGGGTAGTCGGGATAGTCGCGCTCGAGGAATTTCAGTTTTCCACTGACCTGTCGTCCCACCCACTCGATTGTAGAGTGCCCATTGTTGTTTATATCCACATAGTGCAACTTGACAATGTTTCTGAAGTCGCTGAGCTTGAATGCCGTTTCGTTGGATTTGTATGCCGAATAGACATACCACAAAAACGCAGGATATATTGTTCTGGAGTATTGTGCGAGAAATTTTTCGAAATCGAATATCAGCGCATCGTTCTTCGTAGCCTGAACACAAACCGAATGCAACCCACCCGAATAACACATAATGTTTTCGATTGAATATGCGTATGTGTGGAATATGAACGGCAGCTGGTTGACCATTCTCGAACGTTCGGTATGGTTTCCGAATATCCAATCGAAATCGCTGTCTATGCACAGAATCATATTTTCGCCTATATCGGGCACCATCTTCAGCACTACGTTTTTGCCCTTGGCCAGATCGTCTCTGACCGGCACGCTGATTTCAAATCTCAACGTCTCGTTTTCAAAATCATCGAGCAACGTGCGCCAGAAGGCTATATCGTCATATCCCTCGACATAAACTCTGATTGTGCGCACACGCCCTCCTCGGAGCGCATTCGCAGCCCCGAAATACTCAGAGTTTATATTTTCAACAAGTTTTTTCATTTGGATTTTCCGCAGTTTACCCCCTCCACTTATTGCCCTTTTTGCGATTAATCTTCCACCAGATCGTTAATCTCCTTGACGTGTTCGAGCCAGCCATTCATAACCATCGCCGGCGAATGTGTAGCCATAATAATCTGGATATTCGGATTGAGCTCGAGAATCGACTCGAGCAGTATTTTCTGCCAATCAAAGTGCAACGAAATTTCAGGCTCATCCATCAGCATAATGGTCGGTTTCTGGTCCTGACACAAAACCGTAGTCAGAATATAAAGCAGCTGCTTTTCACCTGCCGAGAGCCTGTATGGCGAGATTGAAATATCTCCCGAACGGCCGCTCAACAAGAACGACAACTCCTCAGAATTTCGGTCGACACGCTTACCGGTCTGCTTGAACAGTCGGTCGAGCATATCATAGAATGCTGTTTTTATGGCCATTCGGCTGTTAATCTCCTCTTGCGGAGCATTGCCCTGCAACATCTCGAGCAAAATTTTTCCCTGCTTTAGCTGGAATGAGAGAAACTTTCGCTGCAAGAGATAGAGATTCCAGTCCATATCGGTTCTGACCTCGCCGTCAGAGAGTTTCTGCAGAGTCTCAAGCTCCTTCAGAGTGACGTCGAACGTGCTGATTACGTCGATTGCACAACCCGAACAACAAGGTTGCTGATTTGCAGCGATTCTCGCCCCATTGTCGAACTCAATCACCATCGAGTCGATGACACGTTTCTCTTCGCCGATGTTCTTTTTATTGAGCAAAACCGAAGCAAGATTCTTTATCACCGTACTCTTACCGCTGCCGTTAATACCCGACAGGATATTGATGTGTCTGTTCAGGCTCCAGATGATATTGAAGTTGTGCAACAAGCCTTTAACTTCGATTTTTGTGATATATTCGGGACAATGATCCATAACCAACAACTTTTTATTACGACAAATTTAGCGATTTTTTTGCGACCGACTAATAATTTAACTCAAAACTTTTTACCTTTGTTGTGATAAAGAGTACAGAAATGAGCAATACAAACAAAGTTAACCTGCTTAAAGGTAGTATTTTCAACGAAATAAAGTCATATATAATTATTTCGTTGGGTTTGATTATTTACGCATTTGCGTGGATATGTATTATGGCGCCTGCCCAAATTGTAGGTGGCGGAGCAAGTGGTATCGCGTTGGTTATTCAGGAGGCTACGGGCTTGCCGATGGGACTTGGATTTTTAATCATCAATGCGATATTGCTTATTATTGCGATAATTTTGATTGGTCCGAAGTTTGGTGTAAAAACGATATATGCCATTCTTTTTATTTCGGCAGCAATGTCGATTATGCAACAATACATTCCTGCGGACATTCTCAACTTGAACAATGACAAGTTATTGTCGGCGATACTCGGGGGCGTACTCACGGGTATTGGCGTAACGCTCTGTCTGATGCAAGGTGGCAGTTCAGGGGGTACCGACATTGTAGCTATGCTTGTCACAAAGTTTTTCAATGTAAACTTAGGCAGAGTCTATATGGTGAGCGATATGCTGATTATCGGCAGTTCGTTCTTTGTTTTCGACATTAATGCCATAATATATGGTTTCATTGCAGTAGGCGTCTTCAGTTACACAGTGGATTGGATGATGGCGGGACCCAAGCAGTCGATGCAGCTGTTCATCATCACCAAGAAGCCCGACTTGCTGGCCGAGCAGATTTCGGTCAATTTGAAACGCGGAGTAACGCTGCTCAATGGCGAGGGCTGGTTCACAAAGGAGCCTGTCCGCGTACTGATGGTAGTTTGTCGTCGTTCACAAGTAGTCACACTACACCGACTGATAAATGCCATAGACAAGGACGCCTTTGTTACGACGAGTGCCGTTACGAGCGTCTATGGTCGCGGATTTGAGTATATGCGATTCAAGAACAAAGAGAACGAACTTCCTCAATAAAAACAACGACTCCCGACTCTTTCACAGAATCGGGAGTCGTTATATTTATGGATTAGTTGTGTCGAATAATCTTTCTTTATAAATTTGTCCATCTTTCCCCGCAAAATTCCAATAATACTCCATCCAACCTTTTTTGTCATTATTTGCTTCAAACTCTCGCCTTTTAGCATCAACTTCCGCATATTTATCAGGATCTAAAACAAGAACAAAACTCTTATCGAACGTTGGAATAGAGACTTCTTTCATCATTATCATAACAGATATTGTCATTGTTTTTTCAGGTTTAACAACAGCAATCCACTCTCCTTTTCTAATATCCTTATTAGTTGTTTTCGGATTGGATGATGGAGCATTAACAACAGACATTTCTGTCACACCAATCGGATTGAATACATACTTTATTCTGACACACTCACCCTTCTTCACATAAGTACGATCACTCAGACAACGCACTTTCCTCCTCGATTTTAAATCTTTAGGACTCATTTTTAACTCTTCAAATCTTTCTTTGCGAGTTTTATTTTTTTGCTCAACAACAACTTTAGAATCTACCTCCTTTTTCACAACATTAATTTGAGTTCCTGTTGTCATTGATCCAATATTGCTCTGTGAAAAACCGGCATTAATACCAAGTGTCAACATTAGATAAACAAAAAATAATTTCTTCATAAGCAAAATCATTGACGAGGGATTGTTCTACAAATTATATAATCTATATCTCGTTCTTCATTAACATTTTCACCACAAGCCAACACTTGATATAGTCTTTCTGTATCATACTCAGTTATAACACCTCGTACAAAACACATATTTTCCGTGGGTTTATTGATTGTTTCTTCATTTAACAAAAGATTGAAATCTCCTTGCTGCCCATTCTCTATAATTCTCACAAGCAATACACACGTATTAGTGTACGTAATAGTAAAATAAAACTGTTCTCCAGGCTCAACAAGCATTGATTCGGGAGTGACTTCTACTGTAGGTTGTGCAGCAAACGTTACTCCTACGATTGCAGCAAGGCCCAACAATGCCTTTTTAAGAATTGATTTTTTCATAATATTAAAATTTTTACGCAAATACGACCTGTATTTGCGCTCGCAAGTTAAGAAATTATTTTTTGATTTCCAAATAATCAGACTGAAAAATCAATCAAATTTTGTCTGCACAGAATCGGCTCTTTGTTGAGTCTGTTTGATTTCTCGCTGACGGCGTTTTCTGCCGAACAAGTCGCGGAATCTATTGAAGTCCTCCTGATAGTAGAAACCGACACCACTCTCCTGCAGCCCTTGCGATTCGTCGAAACGGTTGACCGAACGAGTGAATAACCTTGCTCGCAACTTGCCGCTGCGGTCGAGCAACCACGTCAGGAAGAAATTGCCGGTCAAGTTGTTCGAGTTGTTATTCATCACCGACTTGTTGTCCTCCAATTCGTAATTACCCTCGATGTCGAGCTGCAATCTGTCATCGAATATATTTGTCGAAAATGCTATGTCAATTTCGCTTGTCGTATTTTTAGTATCGTCTTTGGGGTGATACTTGATTCCGATGTTGTACTTGTCATTCGATATCCAGTTGCTCAGTTGGTTCGAGAGGAACTCAAAGCCCGTAGCAGCAGTCGTAGCAGCACCAATGTTGGTCGAACTCGAATTGTTGTCGGTGTAAAAACTACCCTTGAGCAGCAGCCACATAAACTGCGTAGCCTTCATCTCCTGTGTATTCAGATTATACTGAACGATGCTTTGTGTTTCGGTGTCGGCATTCGGAGCTACGACGTCAAAGGTGATTGTCGGTTGAGACAGTCGGTCGGTCAGGCTGATGATACAGTCTACGGGAATCTTGCGCTCGTAATCCGATGAATTTTCTCCAACAACAAGCGGCGCAATCGAAGTCTTTACGCTATACACAGCCTTGATATCCAACAGCGCATCAATCGGGTCACCTGTCCACTGAATCGTACTGCCCACGTCTATGGTAAAGAGTCGGTTGATGATGTTTCTCAGCGTGAACAGATAGCTGCCCTCGGTGATTCGATAGTCACCTACCATATTGAATACGTTGTTCTTAGGATTGATATACAGATTCAACTGACCCTCGCCGCGCCCCTTGATGATATCCCCCACCTTAGGGTCGATGAGCAGCTGAACCTGAGTATTGGGTCGCACATTGACAGCCATATTTATATCAAGCCCCGACGACGACCTTCTCTGCTGAGATGCGCGCTGAGCCATCATTCTGCGACGAGCCAGCGAATTGATATCATCGTTGGCCGTATTTCGCGCTCTTTGCCAAATGACAAAATCGCTTGCCGAGGCTGTCTCGACCCTATCGGTCAGAGGCATATAAAATTCCGAATTATTCTCGGTCGTAGCAGCTACGTTCATCGCCACCTTTCCCGAACGACCCGCTATTTCGACTGCTCCCGAGGCGTAAATCTTGCCATAAAACAGACTGTTATCCTCGCTTGTGGTGTTAAGTGCGAGCATCTGCTGTGGCAATACCTTGATGTCGTATGTCAGTCGCTTGAAGTAGTCGTGCTTGAAATCGAGATCCAACTGTCCCGTTCCGGTAGCCCCATCACTTACCGACGCGCCCTTCATCGAAAATCCCTTTTCGTCGAATACCATTCTGCCGCTTGCCGAGTATGTCACTTTGGTGAAGTCTACCGTAGCATCAAACCTCGGCACTTCGACAAAACCTTCGAGCTTAGGTTTATTACCGGCTCCTGAGAGGTGCAATTCGGCACGACCCGCCCCCTTAATATTCTTCAACACCCCGTCGAGTATAGGTTGCAATAGCTTAAAATCAACGTGCGGGAAATCGGCCTTAAAATCATAAATTTGCCCCTGTGGCGAGTAACCACCCGAAATCAGTCTATGTTTCGCCTCATTATCCAGTATCACCGAAACTCGGTTAGCCTGTTCGTCCCAATAACTCTTCAGGCGGCTGTTTTGGAAGGCAACATCATTGACCATCAGTTCGCTTATTCTAATATCCGAGTAAAAGTATTTTCTACCCTGATTTACGTGTATCAACAACTTTCCGTCGAGCAATCCATTGAAGCCGTACCCCATTCGGCTCACAAATCGCGACAGCGGAGCAATGCTGAATTTATTCAGGTCGCAGCTCAATGTTCCGATGTCATAGCGGGGATAGTAACCCGTAACGGTAAGTTTCTGGTCGCGATTGCTCATCAGGAACTCCGACACCTCGATGCCGTGATGTTTAAGATAAATCGGACCCGACTCAATCAGCCACGTATCATTCTCCAGCGCGAACATCGACTGTCCGAAATCGACGGTCAACTGAGCGCGTCCCGCCGAATCGCGCCCGAACAGAGCCTCGGTATTGACCATTGCCGAGGTGCGATACATCGTATCTCTGAATCCGACCGAGAGTTTCAGCAGGTTATTCTTCACTCCGCCCATAAGGTTGAATTCGGGCATATCCTGTCCCCCCACCAATACATCATCAGCACGGGCAAACAGTGTAATAGAATCGGCATCATTGCGACAATTCAGCCTGATATTTTCTATGTAAAGATTCTTTTTCTGGATAAACTTCGAATTGACATTAAGGGCAAACTTGTTGAGTTCGGGGTTGAAGGTAAAGAGCAACTCAGACCCCTCGGCGAGTTCCAGCCCCGGCACGAAGATTCCGGCCACGTTATTTGCCTTTTTGACATCTACATCGAGCATATAATAGGCCATATCAGGATTTTCGACCATCTCCTCATTTCGAGCCTTGTCCGAAATAACTCGTTTGTCGGCAAGTAGCGGAATGTAATGTATAAGCGTATTGTTCAGATAGTCGAACATTTTGGCGTAGCTCAACCGACCGCGGAACTCGACATCGGCAAAATCCGAGTTCATCGACAGCAGTTTGCTCTTCGAACTATTTTCGGCCTTGAAGTGCACCTCGCCCGTACGCACCGTATCCAGATGATTGACATAGACCATATTGTAGATTCTGGCCGAACCATTTATATCGTCCATTTTCGTACCCGAAGCCTCGGCCACAAGATTGCATCTCAACTGAGATATTGAGTCGCGCCGGTTGACATTCAGCTCTTTGAGATTGGCGTGAAACAGTTTCAGGTCGAAGTCATATTTGGGCAACTGGCCTGTGAAGTCAAATCGGCCATTAAGATTAAAACTCAGATTAGGGTCTGAGCTACCGACAAATCCGTCGAACATTCGTTTCGAAAATAACCCCCTGACCGACAAGTCGTTATATTCATAGCTATTGAATTCGACCTTATCAATCTGCGCCTGAGCATAGAGCCCGTAGTTGTCATCGCTGAAGAAACCACGCGCCTCGGTTTCGAGCGTGATGCGACTAAGTTTTTCGGCTCCGAGCATACGCCCCAAATCGAAATTATCCACATAAACATTTCCACTCACCCAATTCTGCCTCAGAGAATCGGGCTTCAACAAACCTTTGAACTCCACACCACCCAGTTCGGTGGCCATCTCGCCCTGAAGCATAAAATCCGACAGCAAGCCATCAAAATGACCCGACAGCCCGATTGTACCGAGTCGCGCCAACTTGCTCGAAATCTTATTCAGATTCCTACCTGTAAAGGCATTGTACAAACGTTCGACCTCGGAGGGTATGGTATTCAACTGTCCCACGTCGAACATAAATCGAGTCCTTGAGGCCTTAGGCAATCCCTTAATCGAGAATGCAACATCAAGAGTGGTTTTTTCCGAGACTGCGCGATAGAGTTTTCCGCTGAGATTTCTGACAGGCCCCTTCACTCGCCCCTCGATATCAAAGCCCGTAGTGAAACGGGCAACCTTGGGAGCAAAACAGGCAATGGTTGCAAAATCGACACTCGTATCAAACAAATCAACATCAAACGCCACCTGTGAAGTGAACTCGTTGAAAGATCGCCACGATGTGTACAACATATTGAATTGCTTAGAGTTAAGACGCGAACTATTGGCCTCAAAGTGCAATCGCCCAAACTTCATTCCCGTAGAAGAAACCTCCATCTGCGGCGAGCGGAACAGGTGCATCACAAATCCACTCTTCTCCCTGAACGACATACTGTCCAGCGCCAATCGCACACTGTCGTCAATCAGTTCGATATTCTGAGCGTGGAACGAAAAACCACTGACATCCAAATCTGTGAAATTCACCCCCTTAGGTTTATTCTTGATTATATGTTTGCGCAGCTTGAAATGCACGCTGTCGATTTTCAACACCGCAGCCGAAAGTGCAAATGGCTTTTCAGCAGGCACTTTGGGTTTATCCGAGCGAAAATTGTTCAACACCCGTTTGAGGTTCATCGTGCGAGTCGAGTCCTGTTTCAGAAAGAAACTTGTTCTCTGCAGCTCGACACTACTGAGCATCAACTTGTTATTAACGAAATCAAATCCTCTGAAGCCAACTCCCAGCGAGCCGACATACAACAGCGTATCTTTTTGATAATCTTGTACAAAAACATCTTCCAATTCCACACGATTGAAGAACTTAATTGCGATGTGTCCAACCTCGACCCGAGTGCCGATTCGGTCTGATATTTTAGACGAGAGATAGTCTACCGCAAAATTCTGTATAGCAATGTTACTCAGCAATATAGACAGCACCAACGGCACAATTACAGCCGTCAGCACCACTGCCGAAACAATACCCAAAATCGTATGAAAAAACCGTTTCATCATCTGTCAATAGCGCAGATTATCGTGCAATTATAGTGAAAATTTTTGTTCTTTGGAAAAAATACACGATATTTGTAAGTTAAAATAAGTTTCGATAGACATAAACATAAAATACAATGATTGAGAAAATTGAGAAGATACGCCGCAGTATCGAAGAATTTTCGCCCAAATCACAGGCCGAAATCGAAGAATTCAGAGTGAAAATTCTCGGCCGAAAAGGCGAACTGACCGAACTGTTCGAAGAGTTCAAAACTGTGGGTCCGGAGCTCAAACGCGAACTCGGCCGCAAAATGAACGAATTGAAAAACTTTGCGCAAGATACAATAACCCGCCTCAAGACCGACTTTGAAACTCAGGAGAGCGTGGGCGAACGTATCGATATGACCCGTCCGGCATCGGCCGACGGCATCGGTTCTCGCCACCCTATCTCGCTGGTTAAGAACGAGATATTCGACATCTTCAAACGTTTGGGATTCACCCTGACAGACGGTCCCGAAATCGAAGACGACTTCCACGTATTCTCGGCACTGAACTTCCCGCCCGAGCACCCGGCTCGCGATATGCAGGACACCTTCTTCATTGAGAAGAATCCCGATATTCTGCTGCGCACACACACCTCGTCGCTCGAAGTGAGAACTATGGAACGTCAAAAACCGCCTATCAGAGTAATCTGCCCTGGCCGCGTATTCCGCAACGAGGCAATCTCTTACCGCGCACACTGCATCTTCCACCAGGTCGAAGGTTTGTACATTGATGAAAATGTGTCGTTTGCAGATTTGAAACAGGCTATTCTCTACTTCGCAAAAGAGATGTTCGGCGAACAGACTCAGATTCGTCTGCGTCCGTCGTACTTCCCCTTCACCGAGCCGAGCGCCGAAGTTGACGTTTCGTGTAACCTCTGCGGTGGCAAGGGCTGTCCTGTCTGCAAGCAAACCGGCTGGCTGGAGATTATGGGCGCAGGTATGACCGACCCCAACGTGCTGGAAGCCTGTGGTATAGATAGCAAAAAATATACAGGTTTCGCATTTGGTATGGGCGTTGAACGTATCGCGATGTTGAAATACGGAGTCAAAGACCTGAGACTCTATTTCGAAAACGATTTGAGATTCCTCGAACAATTCGAAGCTGCATTGTAACGTTATATCTCCAAAATATTTCAACACTCTGTTTTGGCCTTGTGCCGAGACGGAGTGTTGACCAAGTTTATTGATAAGGAACTGAGGTTAAGATTATGAGTATACGGAATTTATTATATGGTTCGATATTTCTGGCAGCAATCACAATTTCAGGTTGCAGCACGACTCGCCCCATTCTCAATTCCGAAACAAAGTCACCCTCCCCGAAAATAAGCATAACTCCGCTGCCCACAGAACTCGAAGCCCGCAACCACTACTACAACGGAGTGTGGGCAATGTTGTCGGGAAACTCTACGAGTGAGGCTGTTGCACAACACTTCGACTCGGCACAGATAAAGGGTTTCGACAATACGTTGTTGTGGCTGAAGATGGCGGAGCTGAATCTCGACTCCTCGCAGCTTGCCGAGCAATACGCCCGCAAAGCTCTGGAGAAAGATTCGACAAACATACAGGCAATATATCTTCTGTGCGACGTGCTGCTGAAGAATCACAAAGAGGACGAGGCTCTGGAGGCTATCTCGAAAGCAAAAAAACTCGAGCCCGACAACATTGCCATATACACCTATATAGCAGCGCTCTACAACCACAAAGGACTGACATACGCAGCCCTGAACGAACTGAACGAAGCTCAGAAAAAGTTCGGAAACAAGGAGAATATTCTGCGATTCAAGCGCGAATTGCTGTTCAAGATGAAACTCTATGACCGAGCCATTGAAGAGGCCGAACAATTAGCCCAAAAAGCACCGTATAACACTGAGAATCTATTGTTTCTCGGCAAGATGTATTCTGCTCGACGAAACAGAAACAGCGATACGCTGGCAATCAAATCGTTCAATTCCGCGCTCGAAATCGAGCCAGACAATATCGAAGTGCTCGCAGCACTTGGAGCCCACTACGCAAACCGAAAAGACTACACCAACTTTCTGAAAACTACCCGACAACTGTTCCAATCGAAAAGGGTTCCAGCCGCAAACAAGGTCCAATTCTTCAAAAACAGCATCAATACCGAGAAGTTCTATTCATCACACTACTACCTGGTCAACGACCTGATAAACACGCTGTTGCTGACCCACCCCAGTGACAGTTCGGTTAAAGTTGTCTATGTCGACCACCTGATTTCAAGCGGCCGCGTGGAACAGGCACTGGAGTATCTGAAACAATGGATAGCACAAAGCCCCGAACAGGAGACTCCGTATGAGTATCTGATAAGCGGCGAACTGTTCCTGAAACGCCCCGATTCGGCACTGGTGTACATCAACAACGCAATAGAACAATTCCCCCAAAACATTGATTTTGCCACATATAAGGCAATGTTCTATTATACCGAAGGAGATAAGCAAAGGTCGCTGAAGGAGTGGAAAAAAATACTGAAGATAGCTCCAGACGATTCGACCCGCTGTTCGATATACTGCTCGATGGGCGACGTTGCAGGCGAAATCACCGAGTGGAAAAACCGAGATAAAACGGCCTATAAATATTATGAAAAGGCTTTGGCGATAGACTCGATGTATATACCTGCACTGAATAATTACAGCTACAAGCTCAGCGAAGACTCGACCCAGATTGACAAGGCGCTGACGCTGGCTCGCCGAATGATGCAGCAAGACACCTCTAATCCGACCTACCTCGATACGTACGCCTGGATTCTGTTCAAAGCAGGACTAACCGACGAAGCACTGAAGATAATGAGACAGGCCATATCACTCGACACAACCAACAACGAGGTATTGCTGCTGCATTATGGAGATATATTGTTTGAGTCTGGACAAAAATATTTGGCTCGCATCTATTGGCGAAAGGCTCTCGAAGCAGGAGCAGATGGTAAGGAAATAGAAATCCGAATCAAAAAACTCGAACAATGAAAAAACTGTTATTCATAATATGCTGTGTGCTTGTGGGAATCTCGGTTCAGGCTCAGACCATCGAGTCGCTGAACGAGGAGATTCGCCGCGCAGAGGAGGAGATAGAGGCTACGAACAAGCTGCTGAAATCAAACGAATCGAAAACCGTCAGCAGCGAAAAAGAGCTGAAACTCGTCAGAAACAACATTTCTCAACGCCGGTCAATCATCAAGAACCTCAATAGACAGAGTACGAAAATAAACACAAACGTAAGGAACAAATCGCGTTCGGTGAGCTCGCTCGAGAAAGAACTCGAGGCACTGAAAAGCGAGTATTCCGATATGCTGTATAATACCTACAAGCACTATAAACTGAACGATTATATAACCTTTCTGTTCGCAGCAAAAGACTTTAACGACGTATTCAGACGCATCTATTATGTGAAACAATACACCCAGATGAGGGAGATTAAGGCTGCGGAGATAGACTCGGTGGCGGTCAGGCTGAATGCCGATATCGACTCGCTCAATGTCGAGAAGGATAAGCTCGACAAGCTGAAAAACCAGCGAAACAAGGAGCTGAAATCGCTCTCGGCCGACGAGGCTAAACAGAAAAAAATAGTATCTGACCTGAAGTCGACTTCAAAGCGACTGAGCAACAAAATCCGCCAGAAGGAGAAAGAGATTCAGGGGTTGCAACGCTCAATCCAGCGCCTTGTGTCAAACGAGGCTCGCAAGGGTCAGAAAACCGAGCGTTCGGCCGAATTCTACGCCCTTACAGGCCGCTTTGACCAGAATAAGGGCAAACTGCCCTACCCTATCGAGGGCGGCGTAATTGTGGACCGCTATGGCCAACACGAGCACCCGACACAGAAAGGACTCATAATAAACAATACCGGCGTGAACATCGCAGCCGAACCAGGCAGCAAAGTGCGCGCAGTATTCGAGGGCGAAGTGATGCACGTCATACACAACAAGGGTTTCAATAATACGGTACTGATTCGCCACGGTAAGTACCTGACAACGTACACCAACCTGCAGAGCGTTACGGTCAAGACGGGTGATAAAGTTCAGGGCGGAAAGATAATCGGAGCCCTGAGCAGCGAACAAGATGCCGAGTTGCACTTTGAGTTGTGGGTTGAGACGCCAGGAAAGGCAAATCCGGCCTCAACGCTCAATCCGGCACTCTGGTTCAGACGATAAGAAATACTAAAGTAATTATGAATAAAATTGATTTTTATTACGAAGATTGTTCGTTTGTCTATAAGGGCAAGATTGCTACGCGCAACTGGATAAACCGAGCAATCAAAGAAAACAATAAACAGCTGGGGGCAATCTCTGTTATCTTCTGCTCGGACAACTATCTGCTGAAGATAAATCAGGACTACCTGAACCACGATTACTTTACAGACATTATTACGTTTGATTACTGCGAAGACAACATTGTCTCGGGCGATCTGTTCATCAGCATAGATATGATTCGCGCCAATGCCGAAAAATTTGGCGTAGAGTTCATTGACGAACTGCACAGAGTGATTATCCACGGGGTGATGCACTTGGTTGGATTTAAGGATAAAACTGATGAAGAGGCGCAAACGATGCGTGCGCAGGAAAACTATTGGCTTGAACGATTCTAATGAAATTTGAATACGATATAATTGTAGTTGGCGCAGGCCACGCAGGTTGCGAGGCAGCCGTTGCTGCAGCCAAAATGGGCTCACAGGTACTGCTCATCACGATGGATATGACAAAGGTTGCGCATATGTCGTGCAACCCTGCCATTGGCGGTGTAGCCAAAGGACAGATAGTCAGAGAGATAGATGCTCTCGGCGGACAAATGGGCATCATTACCGACCGAGCTGCAATCCAATTCCGAATGCTCAACAGGTCGAAGGGCCCTGCAATGTGGAGCCCGCGTGCGCAGTGTGATAAGTATAAATTCACCGAACTGTGGAAGACTAAACTCGAACATACGGATAATTTGTACTTGTGGCAGGACACCGTATCATCGCTGGATATTGAGGATATGAAGGTGCGCGGAGTCTGGACGCAGATGGGTGTTCACTTCGCAGCCAAATCGGTAATCCTC
>JAZOQL010000134.1:0-7656 GCA_045656065.1 Rikenellaceae bacterium
CAGCGAAGTTAGATTGCGCTACGCATACATCATCAAGTGTGAAGAGGTAATCAAAGATGCTGATGGCAATATCATCGAGTTGCGCTGTACACACGACCCGATGTCGGGAGGTGGCGGCTCGTCAGACGGACGCAAGGTCAAGGGCGTAATCCACTGGGTGAATGCAGCTGAAGCGCTGCCCGTTGAGGTTAGACTCTATGACCGACTCTTCTCTAAGGAGGCTCCGGATAGCACTGAAGAGGGCAAGACCTTCCTCGACTACCTGAACCCCGAATCGTTGAGAGTAATCACTGCAATGGCTGAACCGTCTATGGCACAAGTTAAGGCTGGCGACAAGTTCCAATTCGAGCGAATGGGCTACTTCGTGGCAGACCAAGACTCTACGGCTGAAAAGATTGTGTTCAACCGCACAGTTACGCTAAAGGATTCGTGGAGTAAAGAGGCTAAAAAATAGAACAGATTTTTAACACTAAGATATTCAAATAGAAAAGACAGGAAAGGCGTTCCGTCGCTGACTCTGAGCGAGTCAGAGGAAAGTCCGGGCAACATAGAGCGCTGCACTTGCTAACGACAAGATGTCCGTAAGGGTATGCTCAACGTAACAGAGAATAACCGCCCGAATCTTCGGGTAAGGGTGAAAAGGTAGGGTAAGAGCCTACCGAATCGGCGGTGACGTCGATTGCCGTACGCGCTGCAGGTTGCAAGACCGTGTATACCGACCTTTGAGGGTTGCTCGCCCGAAACTCAGGTTGGGTCGGAGGGTAGGTTGCTTAGAATTGGCAGGTGACTGTCAATCCAGATAAATGACGGAGACCTCGTTTAGTTTAACATTTCTTTTTCATTATTGCAATAGAGGTACAGAACCCGGCTTATAACTTTTCCTGTTTTTTTGTTTGAAATTACACCTAAAACGACTAACTTTGGTAATCGCGAAAATTTAAAATAAAAACTCAGATATATGAAATTCAACGTATCCAGCAACGCACTGTTGAATGTTCTGCAAGCAACAGGCCGCGTAATAAGCAATAAAAATACACTTCCCATACTCGACTATTTTCTGTTCGAGCTGGACGAAAATAAGATACTGAAGGTTACTGCGTCAGACCTCGAGACGACACTCATTGGCTCGCTGGAGGTGGACAGCGTGGAACTGACCGGAACTATCGCTGTTCCTAAAATGATTGTCGATTCACTCAAAGAGTTTTCAGACCAACCGCTGACAATCGAGGCTACGCCTTCGGAAATCACCATTATCTGGCAACGTGGTAAGCTGGCAATCCCCTGCACAAGCGGCCACAGCTACCCAAAGGCCTACTCGTTCGAAGATGAAAACATCAACCACTTCGACATCGAATCGGGAGTCCTGCTCAACGCAATCAACAAGACACTGTTTGCTACGAGCAACGACGAAATGCGCCCCGTGATGACAGGTATCTACATCAACCTGAATGGCCCAGAACTGACCTTCGTGGCTACGGATACCCACAAACTGGTTAAGTATTGCCTTAAGGAGATTAACAACAGCGTGAATGGCTCGTTGATTCTGGCTAAGAAACCGGCTGCGCTGTTGAAGAACATTCTGGGTAAAGGCGAAGAGGCTGTATCTGTCGATTTCAACGCCAAAAACGTAATCTTCAAGTTCAGCAAACATACCCTGATTTGCAGACTGATTGAGGGTAACTACCCGAACTACAACGCCGTAATTCCGGAAAACAACCCGAACAAAATCACCGTAGACAGAGCCGAATTCATAAACGCTACGCGTCGTGTGGCAGTATGCTCGAATCAGGCAACTAATCTGATTAAGATTGAAACAGGCGACAACTCGCTGAACATCACAGCTCAGGACATTGACTTCTCGGCTTCGGCCAACGAGACTCTGCCTTGCGCATACGAAGGCTCGCCAATATCAATAGGTTTCAATTCGGCATTCCTGCTCGAAATTTTCAACAACCTCGAATCATCGGAAATCCTCGTTGAGCTGGCTGACAAAACTCGCCCAGGAGTCTTCAAGCCCATCAATCAGGAGGAAAACGAAGATATGCTGGTTCTGTTGATGCCGATTGTTTAAACCGTTAGGAATGAGACTCAATCTTAAAAATCCGATTGTATTTTTCGACCTCGAAACTACAGGTACGAATACTGCGAAAGACAGGATTGTCGAGATTTCGATTCTGAAGGTTATGCCCAATGGCGACGAAATGGCTAAAACCCGCAGAATAAATCCCGAAATGCCAATCCCCGCAGAGGCAAGCGCTGTGCACGGAATAACAGATGCCGACGTAGCCGATTGTCCCAGATTCAGGGATATTGCGAAATCTCTGGCGCAGATAATCGAGGGTTGTGACCTGGCAGGGTTTAATTCAAACCGATTCGACGTTCCGCTGCTGGCCGAAGAGTTTCTCCGCGCAGGAGTGGACATTGACCTGAAACGTCACAAATTTGTCGATGTGCAGACCATCTACCACAAGAAGGAGCCAAGGACACTTTCGGCTGCGTATAAGTTCTACTGCGGCGAGGAGCTGGACAACGCCCACTCGGCAGATGCTGACACCCGTGCTACGTACGAGGTGCTGAAGGCGCAGCTGGAACGATACCCTGACTTGGAAAATAGTGTCGATTATCTGTCTGAGTTTTCGACTCAGGAGAAATTCGTAGACTTCGCAGGCCGAATCATCTATGACAAAAACAATGTCGAGGTGTTCAACTTCGGCAAGTACAAGGGGCAATCCGTAGCAGATGTCTTCCGCCGAGACCCGAATTACTATTCGTGGATTATGGAGGGCGATTTCTCGCTGTATTTGAAAAAGGTTGTAACACAGATTCGAGTCGGAATCAAAACTAAATAGAAATGAAACGAATAATTCTCAGCGGAGGCGGTACGGGAGGTCACATCTACCCGGCAGTCTCTGTGGCAGAGGAGTTAAAAAGACAGTTCGGCAATGATGTCGAACTGTTGTTCATCGGAGCCGAAGGCAAAATGGAGATGGAACGCGTTCCGGCACTCGGCTACCGCATAGAGGGTCTGCCCGTAGCAGGGCTGCAACGCAGACTCACACTGAAAAACCTGTTGCTGCCCATAAAGGTACTGCGCAGTCTGAACAAGGCTCGCAAGATAATCCGTTCGTTCAAGCCCGACTTAGTTGTAGGGTTTGGCGGCTATGCAAGTGCGCCTGTGCTGTGGAGCGCTCAGATGATGGGCATTCGCACCATAATTCAGGAGCAGAACTCATACGCCGGATTGACCAACAAGATACTCTCGCGTCGCGCCGAGCGCATCTGCGTAGCGTATGACAATATGCAGCGGTTCTTCCCAGCCGAAAAAATCACAATGACGGGAAATCCGCTCAGGGGTAATTTCTCGGATATTGAGTTCAAAAACAAGGCTGCGTATGAGTATTTCGGGCTGAGCGCAGATAAACCCGTAGTGTTGATTACGGGAGGCTCACTGGGTACGAGGACTCTCAATTCGGCCGTTATGAACCATCTGGAACGGTTAGCCAAGGAACAAAAATTCCAAATCATCTGGCAGACGGGTAAGTTCTATGAAAAGCAGATAGATGAGCAGCTGCAGGGCAAAGAGTTGCGTGGCATCTGGCGCGGAGCATTCATCGAACGAATGGATTACGCCTATTCGATTGCAGATGTAGTGGTTGCGCGAGCCGGCGCCTGCACCGTATCCGAATTGTCACTGGTAGGCAAGGCGGTGATATTTGTGCCGTCGCCGAACGTAGCCGAAGACCATCAGACCAAGAATGCACAAGCGCTGAGCAGTCGAGATGCAGCGCTGCTGATAGCCGACTCAGAGGCAGTTGGCAAGGTTATTCCGACAGTTGAGGAGTTATTGGATAATCCCGAAAGGATAAAACAGCTCGAAAAGAATATCAAGCAGTTGGGCATTTCAGACTCGGCAGCAAGAATAGTATCTTGTTTCGGACTGAAATAACTCACCCATATATAACGAACCGCCCGACTCTGCAACGAGTCGGACGGTTTAGTTTAGTAACGGTAGAGTTTATTTGATTTTTCCTTTTGCAAAATCCTGCCAACTTCCTCCTGCAAGTTTATCTAAAAACGCAGTGCGTTTTTTTGAATCTTTAATTTTATTGTATTCATCCATTATGCTGTCATACTTTTCTGGATCAACAACAATAACGCGAAATTGCAATTTTTTATCCACAACCATATCTTGACCGCCAATTCTCTCTGCTGGGGTAGTGCGACTCAAAAGGACATTTACCATTTTTGTCTTTTCGGGACTGACCGACGTTACAAAAATACCCTTTCGGATATCTAATGGAGTAGTTTCACCACCTCCCTCAACAGCTATCCGAATAACATATGTATTGTCAAACACATATTTTATTCTCGTAGAGTCACCTCGTGGTATAATAATGCGCTCAATCCGACCTCTGTATGTTTTCCCCTCCAATTTGAGATGTTCAAATGTTCCATTAATAGAATCTCTTTCTGAATATGCATTGAGTTGTGCTAACTCCTTTGATGTTGGTTTTCGGTCTCGCACCTTTGGTTGCGCAGAGGCAAGATTACAAGAAAATGCAGAAAGGCACAATAGAACCGCAAAAAGTTTACGTTTCATAATTCAAGTGTTTTTTAATTATAGCAAACAAATATATTTATTTCATCTTAAATTTCAAAATATTTATCAATGTTTTTTCTAAAATCTTTTCAAATCTGCGCTACAATGTATTGTGAGCAGGGTTGCAAAAAACCGCCCCGTCTTGTTAGATGGGGCGGTATGCATTTAGTTTAGGGAAGTGAATAAGCTACAACTCCACAGCCAGCAACTCGGCAGCCGCGATTCGGTAATCACGCCACAACTCCTCTTTCTGTCTGAGTAAATCATACTGAACGTGCGCCATCGAAATGTATTCACCTACCGATATCTCGCCAGCCTCTACAGCCTTGCGCAACAGATTCAACTCATCGGCAGCAGTGATTTCCGACTCCGCCTGACGCGCCAACTGCTCGAGCGAACAAGCTCGGTCATAAATCGCACGCAAACGTGCTACGACGTCCAACTCCATCTGCTGAACATCGGCCTTCACCGACTCGATGGCAGCCTTCGACTGCTTAACTCGGTTGCGGCCAGACCACAACGGCACACTGACTCCGACAACTACGCCGTTAGCCTTCTCTGCCCCACCCGACTCGTGAGCATATCCCACATTGAGCGACGGCAATTGGTTAGTCCTGTTCACCGACAAACGGCGACGGGCAGACTCGAGTTGCGCAATGGCATTCTCAAGTGCGGGATTCTTCTGGGCTGCGCCCTCAATCCACGCGTCGAAATTCTGCGGTAACTGCAACTTAGGCTCGACTACCGAAATGGACTTTCCCCCGTTGAGCACCTCAAGTCGCTTGCGCAGCGCATCGCGCTCGATGCAGGCATTCGAATAGTCCGTAGTAACTTTCAACAGATTGCTACGCACGGCGTTATACTCCATCTTGCTGATGTCGCCCGACTCGTAGCGCTGTGCATAACCTGTTTCCAGCAACTTGGCATTATCCAACTGCATCTTCAGGTGCGACACCACCGTTTCGTAGTAGTATAGCTCGATTGCAACTCGCTCGACCTCCAGCAGCACCTCTATGCGGTGAGCGCGGAATGCCGACTCGGTCTCAACATTCAGCGCCTTGACCAGACGCGATTTTGCTCCGGTCAGAGTCGAAATGTCCACGCCCTGTCTCACACTGAAACTGTGTTTATTGCCTATTGACGAGGGTGTTCGCCACATATATCCGAACTCGACAGTAGGGTCTGCCAGCAGCTTTTCCGAGCGGTTCTCCAACTTGCGAGCCTCGGCAGCCTGTCGCAATGATTTAATCGTTAAGTTATTTTGCTCGATGGTTGAAATGAATTCTGCCCAAGACTGTCCCTGCGAAGGCAACGCTCCGCAGAACAGCAACGATATTATGATTAATGCTTTTTTCATTCTGATTCACTTTGTTTTATTCGGAAATTTCTTCTTCAGAGAATTTTACTCCGCCCTTGCGATGCAGGTAGAAGTACATTATCGGGACTATGAATCCATTCAACAGTGTCGATGAAAGCAATCCGCCCAGCAACACCTTAGCCATCGGACTCTGAATTTCGTTGCCCGGCAGCTCGCCACCTAATGCCAACGGAATCAACGCCAGCGCAGAGGTCAATGCAGTCATCAAAATCGGATTCAGACGGTCAACAGAACCCATCATAATGGCATCTTTGAGCGACATTCCCTGACTCATCAAGTCATTGTATCTCGAAATCAACAACATACCGTTTCGAGTTGCAATACCAAACAACGAAATAAATCCGATAATCGACGGAATGCTGACTACCTTATCTGTAAAGTAGATTGTAAATACACCACCTATCAGCGCCAGCGGCAGGTTCAACATAATAACCGCAGCCTGAGGCACATTGCGGAATTCGTTGTACAGCAGCAAGAAAATCACCAAAATAGCGAAAATCGAGGCAATCATCAGTGTGCGTGACGCAGCCTGTTCGCTCTCGAACTGACCACCATACTCGACGTGATAACCTTCGGGCAGAGTTATATTTGCATCTACACGTTCGCGGATTGCGTCTACAACACCACGCAGGTCGGCTCCCGAAATGTTGGTCGAAACAACCACCTTGCGGCTCACATTCTCGCGGTTAATAGTATTTGGACCCATCGACGAGGTAATCTCGGCAATGGTCGAGAAGGGCACCTTACGACCACCTGCATCTACCAACATATCGCCAATAGACTCGATTGTAGCTCGGTCTGTGTCCGAAACCTTCAGCGTAAGGTCAAATGCACGATTGCCGTCATACACTTCGCAGACAGCCTCGCCACCCAACAGCACATTCACCATCTCGGCAAAGTGTGGCAGCGGAACTCCATACTTAGCCAAAACATCTCGGCGCGGCTTGATTTGCAACTGCGGACGTTCAATCTGCTGTTCTACGTTGAGGTCGGCGATGCCCGGAATATCCGCAATCAGAGTCTTGATATCATTACCCAACTTGAACAGATGGGTCAAATCCGAACCAAATATCTTGATTGCAATGTTAGCCTTCGTACCCGACAACATAGCGTCGATTCGGTGAGAGATTGGCTGTCCGATTTCGACATTCACACCCGGCAGAGTTGCCATCTTAGCTCGCACCTCTTTGAGCATCTCATCTTTCGAACGATCCTTCAGTTCGAACGGAGCCTCGATTTCAGAGGTATTGATACCGAACGAGTGCTCGTCCAACTCGGCACGACCTGTCTTTCTGCCCGTAGTCTTAACTTCGGGTATCGACAGCAGAATCTCCTCGGCACGGCGACCAATGCGGTCTGACTCCTCGAGCGATACGCCCGGCAGCGTGCTGACATTGACAGTCATCGAACCCTCGTTAAATGGCGGCAGGAAGCTGTGTCCCAATGTGGTGTAGAAATATATAGCCAATGCCAAAAGCGCTCCTGTCGGAACCAAAATAATGCCCTTACGCTCCAATACCCACGCAAGAACTCGAGAATAGACGCCCTTCAAAATGCGGACAATAAATGGGTCGCGCTCATCATTTTTGCTGCTGCTTTTGAGCATATAGCTACACAACACCGGAGTCAGCGTCAGAGCTATCAGCGTTGATGCAAACAACGATGTAATAAAGGCAAT
>JAZOQL010000135.1:0-3054 GCA_045656065.1 Rikenellaceae bacterium
AACATTGTCGGTAGTCTTGATGCAAGAGTTGAAAAAGTTAAGACCTTCTTTAACCTTACAAATGAGAATAGACGTCTGACACAGGAGCTGGCTCAGGCCAATTTTCGACTCGAACAGCTGAAACAATCCTATGGAAAGAGAGTTGTCGGAGATACTGTTGTGGCGGATATTCCGTTTGAATATATGACAGGCGCAGTGATAAATAATACAATATCATTGCGCCATAACTATTTTACTATCGATAAGGGACTTAACGATAGTGTGAGAAAAGATATGGCTGTGGTCAGCGGGCGCAATATCGTAGGATATGTAGTCGAAAGTTCTGAGCAATTTTCGGTCTGTATCTCGCTTTTGAATGTCGATTTCAAAACCAGCGGTCGTATCGAAGGTGATGAGTACACGGGAATCATCTCGTGGGACGGAGTCGATAGAGAATACCTTACTTTCAGCGATGTGCCAAAATATGCTGATATTGCCATTGGCGATACGGTTGTAACGACCAACTACTCGGCCATATTCCCTGAGGGTCTGGTTATTGGCACGATTTCGGAATTTGAGCTTGTCAATATGACCAGCTACAAGGCAAAAATCAGAATATCGGCTCGAATGGGTGCGCTCAATAATGTGATGTTGATATTCAATCGCGATGCAGAACAACGAACTCGACTCGAATCGGAATATTACAACAAAAAGTAGGAATGAAATCGTTTTTTGAATACACACTCTTATTTATAATCTCGGTGTTGGTTCAGGTCTTGCTGTTCAACAACATCGAGCTGTCGTGGTGGATTTATCCTGTGATTTTTCCTCTGTTTGTGATATTGTTGCCGGTCGAAATGTCAACGATAAATGTTATGTTGCTGGCAATGTTGCAGGGTGTTGCGATGGATTTTCTGACTGCAGTCCCGGGGCTTAATACGGCAACTATGCTGGCTGTCGGAGTGTTGAGACGCTCTCTGCTGTTGTTGTTTGTCGGTCGTCAGGCGGTTCAGGACGGTGGTGTGCCTCTGTGCAGCCGAATAGGCAATAAGCACTTTCTGAAGTATGTGACATCTGTGATGTTGCTATTTTTTGCGTTGTTTTACGGGCTTGAGAAATTGAATGTTGATAGCTATTGGGTTGTGCTGATTCAGGTGTTGGCCTCGACGATGGTGAGTGTCCCTTTGATTTTTGTGTTGCAGCTGTTGTTTGCAAATCGTAAAAACGGATTTTGATTATGAATCGCTATTTGGTTTTGCAGATTGCAGTCGTAGTCTTGTTGGGAATACTGCTGATAAGATTGTTTTCTATTCAGGTTGTCGACGATTCATATCGTCGATATGCGTTTAATAATGTGCTTCAGCGTAATGTGCAGTACCCGCCGCGTGGTGAGGTATTGGACCGTCGTGGCGAATTCCTCGTTAAAAATAAGGATGCCTACGATTTGATGGTTATTCCGCTCGAAGTCAAAGAGTTTGATACATTAGAGCTGTGTCGGTTGATTGGCGTGGACAAGGAACGATTCATAAAAGAGCTGCGACGGGCTCGAAATTATTCGCGTCGTCGCCCCTCGGTGTTGTTCAAGCAGCTGCCCAAGGAGTTTAAACTGAGATTCGAGGAGCGAAACTTCAAGGGATTTTTCCTTCAGGACAGAACTGTGCGTAGCTACCCGCGCAAGATAGCAGGCAATTTGTTAGGCTATGTAGGCGAGGTTACGGCTAAGATTGTGGAGCGCAATCCATACTACCGTAATGGCGACTATATCGGAATGAGCGGAGTCGAGCAGGCCTATGAAAGTGCATTGCGCGGAAAGAAGGGCGTGAAAATCGAGATGGTCGATGTGCACGGAATCATCAGAGGCAGCTATGCCGATGGCGTTTACGATTCGGTTCCGATTCCGGGGCAGGTGATTCATTGTACGATAGATTCGCGATTGCAGGCTTTGGGCGAGGAGCTGCTCGCCGGCAAGGTCGGAAGTATCGTGGCAATCGAACCATCGACAGGCGAAATTTTAGTTATGGCAAGTAGCCCAACATACGACCCCGACCAGCTTGTGGGTCGAGACAGGGGTAATAACTATATGAAACTTCTGGGCGAGAGTCGTCGTCCGTTGTTCAATCGTGCAGTGATGGCGAGCTATCCTCCGGGGTCGACATTCAAGACAATCAACGGTCTTATCGGATTGCAGGAGGGTGTTGTCACAACGGCCAATCGTTTCCCCTGTAATATGGGATACACCATCGGGCGTGGAGTGAAATGTCACGCACACTGGTCGCCTATAAATCTGGTCGAGGCGGTGCAGACCTCGTGTAATGCCTACTTCTGTTACGTTTTCAGAGATATTATCGACAATAAAAAGTATGGTAGCGCTAAGGCTGGATTGGCCGTTTGGCGCGATTATGTACAAAGTTTCGGATTCGGCAGAAAACTGAATTCCGACTTTACGGGCGAGTTGAATGGCAATCTGCCAACGCCTGAGTATTATAACAAGATATACAAAAACAGGTGGAATTCGATGACCGTACTCTCGCTCTCAATCGGTCAGGGCGAGTTGGGTGTGACTCCGTTGCAGATGGCAAATCTGTGTGCTATCATCGCCAACAGAGGCTATTACTACATACCGCACGTAGTCAGCAAAATTGAGGGTCAGGACTCATTGGATTCGCGTTTTTATGAGCGTCACTACACAAAGATTGACTCGAAACATTTCGATCCCATTGTCGAGGGTATGTGGCGATGTGTGCATCGTGATGGCGGTACGGGTAGCATAGCCTATATTCCGGGACAAGATGTGTGTGGGAAGACAGGTACTGCGCAAAATCCTCAGGGCGATGACCACTCGACGTTTATGGCATTTGCTCCCAGAGAGAATCCCCGTATTGCAATCTCGGTTTATGTCGAAAATGGTAAGTTCGGAGCAACGGTTGCTGCGCCGATTGCCTCGCTCATTATGGAGCAATATCTCACCGACACGATTCGTCGTCCCGAATTGGTCGAACATATAAAGAATATGAAAATAAACTATCCCCACTATGACAGATAATAGTAATAGATTCAGCTTGGCTGCGATAGATT
>JAZOQL010000136.1:0-12314 GCA_045656065.1 Rikenellaceae bacterium
GGGCGTACTGCCCAGATAGTAGCGCAGAGTAAAAAACTCAAGCACTACAAACAACAACACTACGTGTGTTCTCTTCAAGAACAGGTACACTCGGTTCATCTCAGCAACAGCATCCCTCTACCCTACGAGATTATTTCATCAAGAATGAGAATCTGTTGATATTTTTCAAAGCGATTCCCGTACCACGAGCAACTGCCAACAGCGGGTCTTCTGCCACGTGCAATTTGATATTGGTCTTCTCCTGCAGACGACGATCCAAACCACGAATCAGCGCACCACCACCTGCCAGATAGACACCATTTTTCACAATATCCGAGTAGAGTTCGGGCGGAATCTGCTCGAGAACCTTCATCACTGCTGCATCAACCTTAACCAATGATTTTTCCAGCGCGTAGGCAATCTCCTGTGAAGACAAACGCAGCGTTGCGGGCAGCGATGTCATCAGACTCGGACCTGTAACTACGAAATCTTCGGGTGGATTGTCGAGGTCTTGAATGGCTGCACCGACCGACATCTTAATCTCTTCGGCTGTACGTTCACCGATTCGCACATTATGTTGTTGACGAATGTATGATTGGATATCTTCCGTGAACACGTCGCCTGCTACATTGATACTCTGGCTGCAGACGATACCACCCAGCGAGATTACGGCAACTTCCGTAGTACCACCGCCGATGTCGATAATCATATTACCCTCCGGAGCTTCAACGTCAAGTCCTACCCCCAGAGCAGCAGCCATTGGTTCGTAAATCATATACACTTCACGACCACCTGCGTGTTCGGCCGAGTCGCGTACTGCACGAATTTCCACGTTGGTCGAGCCTGACGGAATACAGATAACCATCTTCAGCGACGGAGTAAACAACGTATTGCTGAATTTGATTTTCTTAATCATACCGCGAATCATCATCTCGGCTGCCGTAAAGTCTGCGATAACGCCATCTCTCAACGGACGTATGGTGCGGATATTCTGGTGAGTCTTACCCTGCATCTGGCGAGCTTGGTTACCTATAGCCACCAACTTGCCAGAATGTTGGTCGATTGCCACAATCGAGGGTTCATCGACCATTATCTTTCCATTATTTATTATAATTGTGTTGGCTGTACCTAAGTCCATTGCCAACTCCTGGGTTAACGAGAATAATCCCATATCTTAACCGTTTTCTGTTTATTAGTGTTTAAAGTGTCTGAGACCGGTCATAACCATTGCCAAACCGTTTTGATTGCAATAGTCTACCGAATCCTGGTCGCGCAACGAGCCTCCCGGGTGAATCACAGCCTTGATGCCTGCCTTGTGAGCAATTTCGACACAGTCTGCAAACGGGAAGAATGCGTCTGAAGCCATAACTGCACCTTCCAATTCAAAACCAAAACCACGAGCCTTTTCGATAGCTTGTCTCAGTGCATCTACGCGTGAAGTCTGACCGATGCCACTTGCCAACAAGCGACCACCTTTTGCCAATACGATTGCGTTAGATTTTGATTGCTTAACGATTTTTGTAGCAAACACCAAGTCTTGCAACTGCTCTTGTGTCGGAGCAACTGTAGTCTTGCACTCAGCAACACTATCTTGTCCACCAACCTTCAGGTCGCGGTCTTGAACTGCCACGCCATTGAGCAACGATTTGAACTGCATCTTCGGCAACTCGATATCCTTGCGACGCAAAACGATTCTGTTCTTCTTTGAGAACAAAATTTCGAGCGCTGCCTCTTCATAATCCGGAGCAATCAACACTTCGAAGAAGAGTTTATTGATTTCTTCTGCAGTAGCCTTGTCGATTGCGCGGTTAGCAACCAAAACACCTCCGAATGCTGAAACAGGGTCGCAAGCCAAAGCGTCGATCCACGCTGTGTAGATATCAGCGCGTGTAGCTACACCACAAGCGTTCATATGTTTCAGGATTGCAAATGTTGGTTCCGAGAATTCGTCAATCAGATTAACAGCTGCGTCGATGTCTCCCAAGTTGTTGTATGAAATCTCCTTACCGTTGAGCTTGTCGAACATCTTGTCGAGGTCGCCATAGAAGGCTGCACTCTGGTGTGGATTTTCACCATAACGCAACGGCATTGAAGTCTGAATGCTCTGTTTGAATGCAGGAATTTGCTCAACTTGGTTGAAGTAGTTGAAGATTGCAGTATCGTAGTGTGATGACACGTTGAATGCCTTAGCTGCAAAACGGCGGCGTTGTTCGATTGTAGTCTGCGCACCTTGAGCGTTCAACACGTCCAACAGGTCAGCATACTCAGCCTGAGAGGGAACAATCACCACATCTTTGAAGTTCTTCGCAGCAGCACGAATCAACGAGATTCCTCCGATATCAATTTTTTCGATGATGTCAGCTTCCGGAGCGCCCGATGCTACGGTCTGTTCGAATGGATAAAGGTCGACAATAACCAGGTCGATTTCGGGAATTTCGTAGTGTTCCATCTGAACGAGGTCATCTTGCAATTCGCGACGACCCAGGATTCCGCCAAAAACTTTCGGGTGGAGAGTTTTCACACGACCACCGAGAATTGATGGATATCCGGTCAATGACTCTACAGCTACTGCATCAAAGCCCAAACCTTTAATAAATTCGAGTGTTCCGCCGGTTGAATACATTTTTACTCCTTCGGCTGCCAATTTGGTTACAATTTCATCAAGTCTATCCTTGTAATAAACTGATATTAAAGCACTTTTAATTCTTTTCACGGTATCTTAAATTTTATTATTTTCGGTTATTTAATCTACAAATGTACAAATTTTAAAGTAATTTTTCACTAATTTTATGGCAATTTACTCGATAATTTATAATTTTACGTGATTTTTTTGCGAATAACACTGATTATTATGAACTCAAACATACACGAACAGACCTCGATAGCAGTCATTGGATATGGCAGTTGGGCCACTGCTTTGGTCAAGATTTTATTGGAAAATAACCTCAACGTCGGCTGGTTTATCCGCAAGCAGGAGGTGATTGATTATATCAAGGAAAACGGTACAAATCCGAGATATTTGAGAGATGTTCATTTCGATTGCTCGAAACTGACAATGTCTGACGACTTGAACTACATCGTAGCAAATTATGACATTCTGTTGATGGCTACACCGTCGGCATTTTTGAAGAGCACGCTCGAGGTGCTGACCGTGCCACTGAAAGACAAATTCATCATTTCGGCAATCAAGGGCATTGTTCCCGACGAGTACATCACCGTAGCCGAATACTTCAATCAGCACTACTCAATTCCGTTCGACCAGATTGGCATCATCACAGGTCCGAGCCACGCCGAAGAGGTAGCACTCGAACGGTTGTCCTATCTGACTATGGTGTGCAAAAACATTCAGACTGCGGAGGTATTGTCGAAAAAATTTGCGTGCGACTATATCCGCGTATGCACCTCGACAGACATCTATGGAGTTGAATACGCAGCCATCCTGAAAAATATCTACGCCATTGCAGTAGGCATCGCTGTGGGTATCGGTTATGGCGACAACTTCATCTCGGTGCTGATTGCAAACGGAGCAATCGAGACACAACGCTTCTTGGACAATACCTACCCCAGTCCGAGATGCACAAGTTCATCACCCTATTTGGGCGACCTGCTGGTTACGACCTATTCACAATTCAGCCGAAACAGAACTTTCGGTATGATGTTGGGTAAGGGCTACTCGGTAAAGAGCGCACAGATGGAGATGAGTATGATTGCCGAAGGATATTACTCGGCATACTGCATCAGACAGGTCAATAAGCGTTTCGGAGTAGATATGCCTATCGCCGAAGCTGTATATTCGATTCTGTACGACGATTCGGCTGCAGTCGAAACAATAAACAAACTCACTGATAAATTGATTTAAGAAATATATATTTTCGGAATGATTCTTGAGAAACAAGTCTCGAAAAAAATATTACACCCATTATGCAAAAACTTTCAATAGAAACAAAGAACATCTTTCAGACCATCTCGCCCGAGCAATTCGAAACTACACTGAACGAATTGGTCGTGTGTAACCGTATGCTCGAAACTGCTGATGGCGAAGGTCGGGATATGTTGGGTTGGGTTGATTTGCCCGAGACTACAAACGAGAATCAACTGAATCAAATCAACCAGATGGCCGAGGAGATAAACTCGATTGCCGACATTATCATTGTAATCGGCATCGGGGGCAGCTATCTTGGAGCTCGTGCGTTGATTGATGCACTGAGCGAACGTTTCTCGTACCTCAAACCCGAAAATAAAAAACAAATCGTATTCGCAGGCCAGAACATCAGCGAAGATTATATTTCGGAGTTGATTGAGGCTACGCAAGGACGCGACATAGCTCTGATTGCGGTATCCAAGTCTGGTAATACGCTCGAGCCGATGCTGACATTCAGAATATTGCGCGAAGAGATGCAGCGTCGCTACGGAGCCGATGCAAAGAACCGAATATTCGTACTGACCGACGACAATAGGGGCAGTCTGAGAGATATAGTAAACAAGGAGGGATACGCAGCACTCGGAGTGCCGAGCAACGTGGGCGGAAGATATTCCGTACTTACTTCGGTCGGATTGCTGCCGGCCGCAGTTGCGGGTATAGACATCGCTCAGCTGATTGAGGGTGCTCGAGATATGCGACTGCGCTGTCTGAGCGCGGTGAACCCGTCGGACAACCCTGCGCTGCAATATGCCGCAGCACGAAGTGCACTATACCGAGCAGGCAAACAAATCGAGATTTTGGCGTGCTATGAACCCTATCTCGAGATGGTGTGCGGCTGGTGGAAACAACTCTTCGGCGAGAGCGAAGGCAAACAAGGCAAGGGGCTCTACCCATCGACGGTGAGCTATCCGGCAGACCTGCACGCAATCGGACAATATATTCAGGACGGGCCGCGAATGATGATTGAGACTGCCATAAAGGTACACGAATCAAGGTCTAAAATCGAGATTCAGCCAGAGCCAGAAGACCTCGACCGACTGAACTACCTTGCAGACAAGCGGCTCGGCAACATCAGCCACAAACTCTTCGAGGCGGTATCCATTGCTCACACAAAAGGTGGAGTCCCGAACATCGCCATCGAGCTGCCAAGATTGGACGCGCACAGTTTAGGCGAGTTAATCTACTTTATGGAGCGTGCGTGCGGAATCAGCGCATACGGACTCAAGGTCAATCCGTTCGACCAACCCGGAGTCGATGTCTACAAAAAAGCTGCCGATACACTATTGAGATAATCACTTCAGCATCATACACACGTGCCCGCCACCCTCGGCGGGCATTTTTTCATTAGTTTGCGACGATATTTTTCCACACCCCGCTCACAATACATTGTAGCGCAGATTTGAAAAATTTTCGAAAATTTATTGGTAAAAGTTTGGGGAATTTTTAAAAATAATTTATAAATTTGCAATAGTTAATAACCATAAAATTATTACAGTAATGATTAAGTTTTTTATCGCATTTGTCATTATGACATCTTGTAGTAGTGTTGCTCTTGCACAAATTCCCAAAATTGGAAAAAAGGATCTTCCTGCAATATTTTCTAAACAAAATATGACAGCGGAAGAGCGAATGCAAGACTCTATTAATAATACGTTTGAACATTTGGCGATTTCTAACGGAAGTACCTTTAATGGAAAAGTTGAAAGGGTTATAATACCCAAAGGTGATTCAACTCGTGTTAAGTATGTTTGGAATCCGCGATTTCACGAAATAATTATTGACGGAGTAAGACCAACACCAGAAGAGAGTAAAAAAGGGGAATTGATTGTCACAATATGGCCAGAAAAAACGAGATGGGTTAAAGTTGTTATAGCATCACAATATAATAGCGACCCGGTAGATATTGGACATAGGGTTATTGTTGTACCTCGCGATAAGTATAAAGCTATTATCGAACGAGAATCTAAATTAATGAAATCAGATTACTCAAAGTTGTCTAAATTTTTAGATTCTCTTGCAGGAGGAACATATAAAGATTTCAAAACCGGCAAAATCAAATAGCTTTTACTACTAAATGTAAAACCGCCCGGCTCTATTTGAGTCGGGCGCGTTTATTTTTGTACCGACCACAAAAAAATTACGCATAAATGCTGATTGTAAATTTGCATTATAATTCACAACTTTGCATCAAGAAAAATTATTGCGTATGAGAAAATTAATACCCTATCTGCTTGTCTTTGCAATGGCGACATCGGCTGCTCAAAGTTTTGCTCAACAGAGCGACCGATACGAACAGAGATTAAACGACATCGAAAAAATATTGAAAAAACTGCCTCAGGTCAGCGGTTACGTTCAATTCGGATACCAATGGAGCGACAACCCAAACAACGATGAATCGACATTCCACATTCGTCGTGCAAGACTCAGCCTGAGCGGATCACTACACCAAAAACTCGCAGACTATAAAGTGCAGGCCGAATTGTCAGGCTCGCCGAAAGTTTTAGATGCGTATGTGCGTTTGACTCCGTATAAAGCGCTGAACCTTCAGGTCGGACAGTTCAAAGTTCCGTTCTCGATTGAAAACGTCGACTACTCGCCCTCACGATTGGAAACTATCGACTACCCGATGGCGCTGCAAAAACTGATGGGATACAGCGAGTCAATCGGCAATGCGACAATCAAAGCCAGCGGTCGTGATATCGGAGCTACGCTTTATGGTTCGCTGCTGCCTCAAGATGGATACTCGATGCTTAGCTACCGCATCGGCCTGTTCAACGGTACAGGTATCAACACCAAAGACAACAACTCGTCTAAAGATATCGCAGCCCGAATCAACATCAACCCAATCAAAGAGCTGACCATATCTGGCTCGTATTTCCGTGGCGAGTGGGACAAGACATACGTAACACGCGAACGCTATGCAGTCGGTGCTGCTTATGAAATACCCAAAGGCCCGTTTGTGCGCAGCGAATACCTATGGGGAAAAACAGATGATATAAAAAGCGACGGTCTGTACGTATTATTCGGCTGCTATCTCAACGACAAACTCTCGTCCGTTGTGCGATACGACACATTCAACGAAGATAAAGATGCAGATGACATTGCGCAGACCAACTACCTTATCGGGCTTGATTACAAAATGTGCAAGAATATCCGATTGCAGCTGAACTACACGCTCCAACATTTCGAGCAGAATCACCCGACCGCAACAACATTCAACCATCAGAAATTATCGCTGGTGCAGATGATGCTTACCGGTTCATTCTAAAAAAATGTAAATCTTTAAAACCTCAATAGTTGTGAAGAAATTCTTAGAAAAATTTTTGGTCGAAGACTGGGTAGTAACATTCATTTCTATCCCGTTGCTGATAATTGCAGGTTTTGCCTATTACCTGCCCACCATTACAATCCCCTCGAGTCTGCACAGTGCCGAGTCCTGGGGTAATATCGCAGTGCTCTTTCTGATTGCACTCGTAGCCCTTTTCGCCGGCAACAAAATGTTAAACCGCCCGATGAAGGGTCTGTTGCGCTCGTTTATAGTGGTATTCTTCATTGCTGCGCTGGCGCTTTGGGTGGCAAAAATTCCGATTGTGAAATACTACGGGTTTGAAGCCGTATTCTTCTCGGTCATCTTCGGGCTCATTATCCGCAACTGCTTCGGTATCCCCGAGTGGCTCAAACCAGCCATTCAGGGCGAATACTTCATCAAAATCGGTGTAGTATGCCTCGGTGCTACGATTCTGTTCCGCGACGTAATGAAATCTGGCAGTATGGGTCTGCTTCAAGCAATCTTAGTTGTAGCTATTGTATGGTTCTTTGCATACTTCATCGCTCGACGTTTAGGCGTGGAGAGAGCTACAGCAATGACACTCTCGTCGGGTGTATCAATCTGCGGTGTATCGGCGTGTATCACTGCAGCCCGCGTAGCTCACACAAGCGACAAAAACCTCTCTTATGTGGTATCGGTGGTGCTGATTGTCGTAGTACCTATGATTTACCTTATGCCGTGGCTGGCTGAACAGATTGTACCGATGCTGACCTCAGACCCCATTCTGCAACAGAAAATCGCAGGTGCGTGGATTGGCGGCACAATCGACACAACAAGCGGCGTGGCAGCATCGTCGGAAATGGCATTCGCCGAAATCAGCGACCTGTCAAACAAGACTGCCGTAATTGTGAAGGCTACGCAGAACGTGCTCATCGGTTTTGTGGCATTCTTCATAGCTCTGTACCTCTCAACAAAGAGCGAGAATGGTCAATCACAACGTCCGTCATTGGGCATTGTCTGGGAAAAATTCCCGAAGTTTATCCTCGGCTTTGTCGGAGCATCTCTTATCTTCAGTCTGTTGCAGTCGGGCAACATCTTCCCCGATGCGAGCAGCTCGAAACTCGTGGAGACAAGCCTTGCGAAGACCCTTTCTCAACTGTTCTTCTCGCTGGCATTTGTCTGCATCGGTCTGGATACCAAACTTAAAGACATCGTCTCAAGAGAGAACCGAAAGACTCTGTTCGCATTCCTCGGCGCTCAGACATTCAACATCATAATCACCTTCCTGATTGCATACCTCTTCTTCGGAATCATAGGCCCGAAGTTCAACCTGTAACCCGAATATTAAAGTTTTAAATATTCACACGCCGGAGTCGCCACCAGACTTCGGCTTTTTTTATCGAATTGTGCGTAATGTAGAAAAAATTAGTAACTTTGTATCTGAATTAACAAGCTCGAAATGAAACATATTCAGTGTGTAATAGTTGATGACAATGCCGATTCGAATGGCGAATTGAAAATATATTGCGAACGAATACCCTTTCTCAGACTGCAAAAATCATTCGATAACATTTTCGATGCAATCGAGTACCTGAGAGACAACTCCGTAGACCTGCTGATTTGCAGCACTGAACTGAAAGAGATGAATGGTATAGATTTCGTCTCAAATCTTAAACCCTGTCCCGAAGTTGTATTCGTTTCGGACAGCGAACAATATGCCTTCGTCGCATACGAATCTGGAGCCATTGACTATATGCTCAGACCTGTGGATTTTCCGCGAATGCTCAGAGCTGCGAATAAGGCGTGGCGATTGCTGAAAAATCCATCTGCAACCAGCGAAGAACAGATTGTCGTCGTGAATAACAATCTGTCTGAACAGCTGTTCATCAAATCGGAAAACCGAATTGTGAGAATCTCCTGCGAGAATATATTGCTTATCGAGGGGTATGGCGATTACATCAAGATACACACTGACAATCAGGGAGTAATACTCTCACCGTGGGGAATCAAGATTCTCGAATCGAAGCTGCCAGAGGGAAATTTTGTCCGAGTACACCGTTCCTATATCGTGGCAATAGATAAAATCGAAGAGATTGAAAACAAACGTATAAAGATAGGTCAACTCAGAATACCAATAAGCGAAACATTCGCTAAAAAACTCTATAACAAACTCGGGATAAATAAATTTTAACAGAGAGACTATGGATTACATTGAATTGAATATATCGGTCGATAATGCCGATATGGTAGATATACTGATGGCAGAGTTGTCGGAATTGCCATTTGATAGCTTTGTTTCAGAGAAACTCACCCTCAAGGCATACATACCCCAAAACCAATTGGTAGACTGCAAGGGCGAGTGTGATGATATTTTGGCCAGCTATGGCATCACTACGGCGCGCTATGTTCAAATCGAGAGTCAAAATTGGAATGCTCTTTGGGAGAGTAACTTCGAGCCCGTCGAAGTAGATGACCGAGTGCTAATCCGCGCACCGTTCCACACACCCAATCCAAATGTTGAGTTTGAGATTGTGATTATGCCAAAGATGTCGTTCGGAACGGGACACCACGCTACGACCAAGATGATGGTAGAGATGGTGCTCGATACAAATGTAGCTGGAAAATCGGGGCTGGATATGGGCAGCGGCACAGGCGTATTGGCTATTGCAGCCTGTAAACGCGGCGCGGTGGCAATGGACGCCGTAGATATCGACGATTTTGCCTATGAAAACTGTCTTGAAAATATCGCCACAAACGGCGTTGCCGAACAGGTTAAGGTCTATATGGGCGACGTGAGATGTATCGAGGGCAAGAGCTATGACTTCATTTTGGCCAATATAAATCGAAACATTCTGCTGAGCGACCTGGACGCGTATCTGAAAACACTCAACAACGGTGGCGAACTGTTTATGAGTGGATTTCTCGATACAGATGTCGAGGTTATGTGTCGGGCAGCCGAAGAACGCGGTCTCAGACTCAACAAACAGAAACACACCAACGGCTGGGCAGCACTCTCATTTGTCAAACAATAGTGGTGTGAAGTAAAAAATTTTTGATTGGTATTGCAAATCGATAAAAAAAACTATACATTTGTAGTGCAAATAAGCAGAGTCAGTCTGTCCTCCCATTTGCAAGATATCAATTCAATTATCATTAAATGCAAGATTTAGAATCACTTAGCAGTAAAACAATTCTCGAATTGCGAGAAATTGGTAAAGTTCTGGGCATAAAAGGAGCTCTGAAAAAACAGGAACTGATTGATAGAATCATCAGTGTCGCAACAAAAGGTGAAGAGAAAAATTCGGAAGAGGTGGAACAAGTTGCATCAGAATCGGGCTCGACACAACCCAAACGTCGTCGAGGACGTCCCGCACGTTCGGCGCAAAAAACAGAATCTGAACAACAACCCGAAGATAATATAGAAGTTCAACCTGTGCCGGCTGCTGCACCAGCGCCCACAATCCGAATCGGCGAACACGACGGAATCAAAGAGATAGTCAGCCCCGAACGAAAAATGAGGGGTAGAAAATCGAAAGGTTTCAAAGTTAAAACTCAACAACAAAACAGCACTGAACAGAGTGCAGAGACAGAAAATGATACAGCAACCGAAGTCGTAAAACAGGTTGCAGAGACGATGCCTGAACCCGTTGTGGCAGAAAATCCGGAATCGGAAATCAAGCAGGAAGAGGCTGAAACAAAACAGCAAAATAACCAACAGAATACAAAAAAGACCATTCGCGAAGACTTTATCGGAACAATCGAAAGCGAAGGTGTGCTGGAGGTAATGAATGACGGATACGGATTTCTGCGCTCGGCCGAGTATGATTATCTGACATCACCAGATGATATATATGTATCACCGTCGCAGATTAAACTCTTCGGACTCAAAAGCGGAGATACCGTCTCGGGTACGATCCGTCCACCCAAAGAGGGCGAAAAATTCTTTCCTCTGATTAAGGTACACAAAATCAACAATCTCTCGCCAGAGGATGTTCGAGACAGAGTGCAGTTTGAATACCTCACGCCGCTCTTCCCCGAAGAAAAATTCTGTCTTACGGAGAATGGACATAACAGCGCTACGACACGAGTGATTGATATGTTCGCCCCCATAGGCAAAGGCCAGCGCGCAATGATCGTAGCTCAGCCTAAAACGGGTAAGACAATGTTGCTCAAGGAGATTGCCAATGCCATCGCAGACAACCACCCCGAGGTGTATATGATTATTCTGCTCATTGACGAACGCCCCGAAGAGGTGACCGATATGGCTCGCAGCGTAAAAGGCGAAGTCATCGCCTCGACGTTCGACGAACAGGCATCACGCCACGTCAGAGTAGCAGAAATCGTGCTGGAAAAGGCAAAACGAATGGTTGAATGCGGACACGATGTTGTGATTCTGTTGGACTCGATTACCCGTCTGGCGCGAGCATACAACGCTACACAGGCATCGTCGGGCAAGGTTCTGACCGGGGGTCTTGACGCCAATGCACTGCACAAGCCCAAGCGTTTCTTCGGCGCAGCCCGAAATACAGAAGAAAAGGGTTCGCTGACCATCATCGCTACGGCACTGATTGAGACAGGCTCGAAAATGGACGAAGTCATCTTTGAAGAGTTCAAGGGTACGGGTAATATGGAGTTGCAACTCGACAGAAAACTCTCGAACAAACGTATCTATCCGGCGGTTGATATCTGCTCGTCGAGCACTCGCCGCGAAGACCTGCTGCTGGAAAAAGAGACGCTGCAAAAGATTTGGATTCTGCGCCGCTATCTTAGCGATATGACCTCAATCGAAGCAATGGAAGAGATAAAAAAACATATCGAAAATACAACTTCAAATGGCGAACTGTTAGCTACAATGAACCAATAAAAACAGATAGTGGATAAACTCAGATATGAAAAAGATTGACTTTCGAGTCAGTCTTTTTTTTATAGTGTAGCAGTTTTCCATTTTTATGATTATCTTTGCGGGATGTAATGGTCGTAGTTGCTGTACAAATGTAGCGTAACTCGACCAACTAAATTGAAAAAAGAATGTTGATACGGATTTACGATAAAAACCCAAACGAGAACTGCGTTCGTTCAGTAGTTGAAATTCTGAACAACGACGGCGTGATTGTATATCCGACAGATTCAGTTTATGCGTTTGGC
>JAZOQL010000137.1:0-1387 GCA_045656065.1 Rikenellaceae bacterium
TCTTCGGAAAGAGAATTGGAAGCCAACATAGCGTTGTTCTTTTCAAGTTGTTTCTGAAGATAGTTCTTGAATAAATTTTTCATTTGGTTTGGTTTATTTTATTTATACAGACATCGCTGCTTACATTTTTATTTATAAGCGTGATTTTTTGTGTGTTTTCGGAAATTTATATTATATTAATAGAAAAGAAAGTTATGAAAGAACTGAAAGTATTTAAGGAATTTTGGCGCACGGTCGTGATAAACGGGGTTGAACACCCTCGTTATTTGGTGAGCAACTTCGGCAAGGTGAAGTGTTTGAATTGGAACAAAACGGGAAAGGAAAAACTGTGTAAAATAAGTAAAAACGGAAGTGAATATTCAACTATTAGAATTGATAAAATATACACATCAATTCATAGGATAGTTGCTGAAACATTTATACCGAATCCCGAACACAAAACTGAAGTTGACCACGTAAGCACGATAAAAACAGACAATGTTGTAATCCTTGACAATGACGGAAAAACAATACTTTATACAAACTTGCGTTGGGCTACACCAAAAGAAAACCGCAATAATACAATAACAAAGAAAAATATGAGTAGAAACGCAGGAAAATCAATGCTTGGAAAATTTGGTTCTGAACATCCAAATTCAGTACCAATAGTACAACTAACTTTGGAAGGTCAATTTATAAAGGAATGGTCTTGTGCGGCTGAAGCGGGACGTGAACTTGGAATAAATCGTCCAAATATCATTGAATGCTGTCTCAACAAACGCAACAAAGCAGGTGGTTTCAAATGGATGTACCTATCCGATTGGCTGAAAGTTTGCAAACGCAAGCCCGAAGACATAAAACCACTGTTCTAAAACCTTATCACACAATGCAAAAAGCACCACCCAAACGAGTGGTGCTTTATTTTGTGGCAAAATATTGCATTAGTAGAGCATATTCGGGAAAACCTTCATAGCCTTCGGCTTCATAGCCCGCATTTCCTCAAAGTAGTTCTGCACGGTGAACACGGCATCCCAATCGGCGGGAGTCCTCACTATGCTGACGGCTGTCAGAATGAAGTCCTTGACATAGTAGGAATCATCATCGGCGTTTTCAACGATACCGTTGTAGCCGTTGAGAATGTAGCCCTCGGTGCTGAACGAATCCAAGTCGCCGCTCAATATGTTCGGGGCAATCATATCGCTGACAATCTTGACACCTTGGTTGAGATGGCAGTTTATCCAAAGACCGTTCTCTTTGCTGACGATTTCATCAATGCCTCCGATAACGGTGTCGGTATGCTCCCAATTAAGGCGTGGTTTAAGTTTGCCCTCGTTATACAAGAAGAAAAACGAGCCAAAACTCTTCGCGTCCACACGCTCCGAGTTCAAGTTTGTTACATCATAGTGGC
>JAZOQL010000138.1:0-3846 GCA_045656065.1 Rikenellaceae bacterium
ATAATCGACATCTTCGACCCACACAACGCAGTTATCACCGACAAAATCGAGCAACGAAACTCGCTGTTCATTACCCTTCAATCCAGACAAATCGGGCACAATCTCCACCTCTTCACACTCCTGCATCGAGCGCTGCGTAGAGATATCAAATCGCTTCAGCGACTCGACCTCAATATCGAATAGCGTAATGCGAAACGGCTGATTATCAACATAAGAAAAGACATCAACGATACCGCCTCTGACCGAGAACTGTCCCGGCTCGCCGACAAAATCTACCTGCACAAAACCCAAATCCACCAACTGCTCGACCAGCGCCGCAATCTCTATCAGGTCGCCCTTTTTAATCTTGATTGCCTTCGAATCGAAATTCCCTCGCGTAGCAATTGTTTCAGCCAGAGCCTCTGGATAGGTACAAATGTACAGAGGCTCGCCACTCGAATGTCCCGCAACATTCATAACGGCAGTTCGTTGCACCTGTCCCGATGGGTCGGGCTGGTTGTACTCAATCGAGCGTTTATATGCCGTAGGAAAGAAATAGACATTCTGCTGGTTGTTGAGCGTATAGAGGTCATTGTACAGATATGCCGCATTGTCGCGATTATCCATCACAAAGATATTCACTCGAGGCATCACCCGCCCCGCCGCTACTGCAGCAACAGCCACGTGCGACCCCCGCGACCCCTCAAGCACGAACGGACGGCCACAATTAATAAATTCGACAAGCCTGCGCAGACTTGCCGAATTTGTTGTTTTCTTTATTAATTCATCGAGTTTCATTACATCAGTTGTTCGCCTTGTCGATTAAAGAACTGAACATCGACATATCCCATTGACATATCCGAGACTACCTTCAGATAGCAGTGGTATTTCCACGCCCAACGACGTTTCACCGACCACAATCCCTTAGTCAGATAGGCTGCGATGTATGGTCCCGTATGTATCTCTATATAACGTTCGCCCTTCTCTTCGGTCAGATACACCAACTGATTTTCAAGCTGTTCTTCAATTGATACAGTCGGTGCAATCTTACCCGTACCACGACACGTCGGACATACGTCTGCGATTTCGATTTGAGTTTCGGGTCTGACTCTCTGACGCGTAATCTGCATCAGCCCGAACTTCGACAACGGCAACACCGTATGCTTTGCACGATCCTGAGCCATCGCCTCCTTCATCATCTTGTAGAGCGTATTGCGATTTTCGGGTTTGTGCATATCGATGAAGTCGATTACCACAATCCCACCCATATCTCTGAGTCTGAGTTGACGAGCAATTTCGTTTACTGCGTCACAATTCACCTCAAGTGCAGTATCCTCCTGATTGTCTGCAATCTTGGCACGCTTACCACTATTTACGTCTATAACGTGCAGCGCCTCAGTGTGTTCAATTATCAGATAGGCTCCTTTCTTAAACGAAACAGTCTTTCCGAATGCCGACTTAATCTGCCTTGTAATATCGAAGTTATTGAAGATGGGCACCTTGCCCTTATAGTATTTTACAATCTTCTCTTTTTCGGGTTCGATGCTGCGTATATATTCACGAATCTCTTCATACGTCGCCTGGTCATCAACGTAGATATTTGTAAACGAGCCATTCATCAGGTCACGCAATATCACGTTGGTTCTGTTCATCTCACCGGCCAGCAAACTTGGGTTTGGTTGCGTTCTCATCTTCTCCAGCACACTCTCCCATTTTGCAATCAGCGAGGCTATGTCTTCTTCGATTTCCGCTGCCGACTTATCAACAGCAGCCGTTCTGATTATGAGTCCATAATTAGGTGGCAACAAATTCTGAGCTATTGCCTTGAGTCGACGTTTCTCGACATTTGAACGAATCTTTTGTGAAATCGAAATTTTATTACTCAAGGGGACGAGCACTACGTGTCTGCCGGCAAGCGAAATATCCGACGTCAATCGCGGACCTTTGGTTGAAATTGCCTCTTTCACAATCTGAACAACAATAGGTTGTCCCACTGCGAGTGCTGTCTCTATTTTACCCTCTTTATTAAGTTCTTCTTCACGACGTGTATTTTCGAAATTCGGAGTTGCTCCTCGTTTGGCGATGTCTGCCACAAGACGTTTCATCGTAGCAAAATTCTCGCCCAAGTCGAGGTAGTGTATGAATGCATCTTTTTCCGATCCGATATTGACAAACGCTGCATTTAGTCCCGGCATAATCTTTTTGACCGTACCCAAGTAGATATCGCCAACCGAGAAGTTCGATTTTGGACTCTCAGTGTTGAGCTCTACGAGTTGTTTGTCTTCGATTAGGGCTATTGAAATTTCACTCTGAGTTACATTTACAATTAACTCTCTGTTCATTTTTCGTTTGCGTTTTTGTCTTTTTCGCAGTCGGTTTTCTATCTTCAACCGCTACATTTCAAGCTCCTTGTAACGAACAAAAACCTAAAAGAGTTTTCGGCTCTTTTAGGTTTTGATAGTAAAAAGAAAGGAAAATGTCCGAAAAAACTATTTTTTCTTTTTATGACGATTTTTTCTCAGACGTTTTTTTCTTTTGTGTGTAGACATTTTATGTCTTTTTCTTTTTTTACCGCTTGGCATTTTGGTTAGTTTTTAAAGTTGTAAATATTATGTTTCTTTTAATTCCCTAATTATTTACCAGCCTTAACGCTTTCCATAAAGCATTTTGCAGGTTTGAATGCCGGAATCTTGTGAGCAGGAACTGTAACTGTAACATTCTTTGAGATGTTACGAGCAACTTTCTCAGCACGTTGTTTCACAATGAAACTTCCAAATCCACGAAGGTAAACATTTTCACCTTTATCCAATGATTCCTTTACATTTTCCATAAAGGACTCAACAATAGCCTGAACCTGATTTTTTTCAACTCCGGTTGACTTTGCTATTTCGTTAACGATATCAGCTTTTGTCATATCTTTAATTTTTTATTAGTTATTTTTCCTATTGAGACTGCAAATATACAACTTTTTTTTCGAAACAAATTTCTTTTGCGATTTTTTTTTCGTCTTGTAACTCATAATCTGAATCTTATCTCAAACTGCACTTTTTTAAATATGCTCTATCACGACTTCCCTCCCACACGACTATCTCTCTAATATATAACATATTAGTCACACTCATAGGCATTACAAATCGCATACCATTCTCTGATGGGCTATCAAAATTTATTTGCGCATTATTTTATCGAAGCTCGCAATATTTCGAGCGTAGCATCGGCTCCCTCGGCAAATAACAGGTCTACAACGCTGAGATTACCCGCAAACGGATTCTTCTCGCAGAAGGCCTGATAATACTCCACCTCTCCGAATTCGGGGTCATCGCGTCTGAGTCGCGGCTTGGTCGAGATTGAATTTCGGAAGTCGCGTTCAACCTCACCCTGCTCATAGTAGCGAGTCGAATACTCCCAATTTGGCTCGAGTCCCAATATATTATATACCGTACGTTGCAACCCATCGTTCAGTTCCACCAGATTCTTTATCTTTCTATGGTAGAACGGTTCGAATTCGGGTGCGTATTCGTCAAAATAGGGACTCTTCTTATAAGCCGACACCAGCGAATGCCAATGCGACGGCTGCCACAATTTCGAGTAATCAATCTCCACATCTCGCGTAGCCACCTTCACTCCGTGTGGGCGCAACACCGGAACCGACATCACAACGGGGCCGTTTGCTGCCATAATTTCGGCTCGCGAACGGTAGCTCTGTTTCATAAACGACTCGCAGACATCTATCACGACTCTGCGCCCTGAAATCAGTTTGCTATAGTATTGCAGATTGCCCAAATATGCCGTTGATAATAGTATCATCTCATTATTCTTATTTCAAACCTCAACTAACCAAAAATTTCCCTTAGCACCTCGATAGAC
>JAZOQL010000139.1:0-1003 GCA_045656065.1 Rikenellaceae bacterium
TAACCAGCCATCAGGACTGAAAACGATGTCAATAGGCTCGACTCGGGTTTCTGCTCATAGACAGCCTTGAAGACCTGCGAGTCGGTGATAATCAGCTTCGGCGGGCAAGTCAGCGTGCTTAGCGCAGCACCCATTCCTTCAACCGTTGAACTGATGATTGTGCAGTTTTTGTCCAAAAGTTCTCTAATGGTCTGAACCTGAGGGAGTATCAATCTGCCTTTTGGTGCCTGTGGGTCTTGTGGCATAATCAGCATTACGGTGTCGCCTGCCGAGCAGAGATTGCCCGTAATTGAGACTTCGGTTTTATCCTGTCTGCTGTCCACCAAGGCATTACGCATCAGGTCGATGCCCTCGCCTGTGAGCGCGCAGACTCCGATGGCCTCAATCCCAAACTGCTTTTTAATCTCGGCTGCAATCGCGCGATAGTCAACTACGTCAATCTTGTTGATTACAACTATAATAGGTATATTTTTTCTCTTCAGTTGTTCTATTCTCAGGCGGTCTTCGTCAGCGGGATTCTGGCAAAATACGACAACTGCCACATCACAGCGCTCCATTGCGTCTGAGGTCTTGTTGACTCTCAGCTGGCCGAGTTCTCCGTAGTCGTCATAGCCTGCGGTGTCAATCAGTACACAGGCTCCCAGACCGTTTATCTCCATCGGTTTTGAGACGGGGTCGGTCGTAGTTCCGGCCACAGGCGAAACTACTGCCACCTGCTGACCGGTCAGTGCATTCAGCAGCGACGATTTTCCGCAATTGCTGCGCCCGAAAATGCCTATGTGAGTACGTTCACTATTGGGTGTTGCTGCCATATCTGTGTGAGTTTAGAATCTGAAATCTCGTTGGTTATTTTCAATAGCTACCAAATTTTCCATCGCGCGTTGGCGAATCTTTTCGTTTGGTACGTTGAGTATTTCTCGAGCAATCATCTCCTGACATTTGCGTTTAACATCAGGCGATGCGTAGTCCTCGGCATACTCCTTGAGTGTCATCAGCGCATTCG
>JAZOQL010000140.1:0-4369 GCA_045656065.1 Rikenellaceae bacterium
GCTACGATCCGACTTTCGTCATCACCGATACTGGTGTTCCGCAGAACCAGCTTGCGGTCTCGTCTACTGCGACCGATATGGAAGTTCACGAACGTGAAGTCTCTATGTCGCTTGACCCGTGGAACATCTGCATCAACACGAATGCGATTGAATCCGTGACCGACCTCAACTGGGACAAGGAAATCGCAATCCCGAACTCGCAGAAACTCGTCAATGCCGTTGTCCGCAAGGCTGTGCAGGGCAACCTCGGCAAGTGCGGTGTCGCTTTTGTCGGTGAAGGCTTCGCTCCGTTGAGCAAGGCTTCTGCATACCTCGGTGACATCACGAACGAGAAAATCTATGGCTTCATCTCCTCGCAGATTGAAGCAATCCTCACCACCAATGGTCAGCAATTCGTGCCGACTGGTGCGCCCGAAATGTACAAGAGCGGTCTGCTCGGTACGTTCCACGGGGCTGAATATCGTAGCCAGCGATTCTTCAAGCAGGTCAAGATTTCTGCCGACTGCGTGACGGGACTGACTGGTGCAACGCTTGATGCTTCTGCAGGTTACACCGATGGCGGTACTGGTACTGCAACACTCAAACTCTCGTTCTCTGCTGCAGCTGCTGGCTTCACCATCCCGAAGGGTATGCCGATTTGGGTGGATGGTGTGTTTGCTACCGACCTCGTTGGCGATGTGACCGAATGCCTCCACGCATTCGTTGTAACCGCTGATGTGTCCGTTGCTACATCTGCCACAACCGCATCCGTTGTTGTCCGTGCCGTGCATCTCAATTCCGCTACTGGTAGCCGTGAAGTTGCGACCGAAGCGAATGCCGACCTCGCTTCTACCGATTTCAACTCCAAGCCTATCGCCATTCCCGCTTCGGGTAACTACTTTGGCGGTGAACTCCGTGCCGATGGAGCAATGGAATTTGAGACCCTTGACAAACTGGATGCCGAAGGTGCTGAATACGAGAAGGGTAGCGTAGATGGCGTGAACATCCACAAGAACAAACTCGTTGACCTCGCCACGATGGTGAACAAGACCCGCTTTGACATCGTGTCTATGGCTGGCATTGTTGAACCCCGTGCGGTCGCCTACATCCTCGTGAAGTAGTGAAAAACTGACAAGAATTGACACCTTGTCAAGTGGCGGATGGTTGACTCCATCTGCCATTTTTGTTATTTTACCATAAAAACGAGGTGTCAAAAAATGTCATTGCTTAAAAAACTAGACCATATTTCTAGCGATAGGTTGCAGTACCTTCTAGAACGGAAGGCAACGAACTGCATCACCGATGCGGAGAACGTTGAACTCGCAACCTATGCGGACAACTTTGCCAACATCATAATCAACACTCCGAAGATTAGCAGATACATTAAGTACAACGACCCCGATGAAGTGCGTGACATACGCAACGAGATGAGGGCGAACATCTACATAGTGGTGATGGGTACTTGTCCGTACACGTTTGACGAGACTGCGGGGAGGGCTTACTCGTATTGCTTGAGTTGTGCCTACTCTGCGGTGTGCGAGATTATGCGAAGGAACGACCGACACGCAAGGACTTTGGATGTGTGCAATATGGTTGCCGATTTGTTTGGGAAAGACCTTTTTCCGGCAAAAAAGATTTGCACTACTAGCCACGAAAACGCAGTATGAAAAAACTAATTTATAAGCAGAAGGTTTCACTATGAGTAGCGTAAGAGAAATTATCGTTGAGGCTCTTTGCCGTGCCACACTCGCAAATCGTAGGCAGGGCGCACGTGGCGACCTCGTTGAAGATGCTTACGAGCGTTTCTGCGGAATCCTCCGTGAGTATTCCGCCAACAACCTTATAACCGCATTCCGTGGCGAGGTTGAACTTGACGGGAATGCCGAGCGCATCAAGATTGGCGGTGCTGACGGAATCGTTGCCGATGGCATCACCGAAATCAACTCGGCTTTCTGCAAGGCGGAAAACACCATTGACTGGATGCCGATGAACTTTGTATCGGTTGAATCGTTCTACGATGGCACGTTGCCCGACTGGACTTACTCTTGGCAACCCTGCGGTCAAAATGAATTCTACCTCTACCTCAAGCCACGATTCGTCTACCAAAACCGAAAGGTGAAGTTAATCTACAATATCCAAATTTCTCTCGGTCTTGACGATGCGGTGAACCTCCCGATTGCATACGTTGAGTTGCTCACAAGGGCACTTGCGTATAAGATGGCGGTTGACAAGCCGAGGGCATCGGATACGAAGCGCAACGAGTTGCTCGGTGAACTGAACAAACTTGAGGCGCAACTGAAGGCGAACAATGCGGACAACCGAATACTGACTAGGGAAGTTGGTATGAGAAACTTTGATATGGGTGTGCTGAAGAGCGGGTCATTCATCTTCGGGTGCTAGTATGGCAAGAAAATTCATAACGAACATTTGTGGCGGTGTCAAGCGTAGCGACATTCGGAAGGTCGGTCTTTCGGATGCAATCAATATGTTCGTTGAACCGAAGGATGTTACCGAGCAAGCATTCACGATGGTAATGCGTAGCATCAACGGATGCTCCACTTTCTGCGAACCGCAGGGCGAACCGAGAGGTATGTTCAAGGTCTCCCGCAACTACAACGGGGTTGGCGAACCCGAAGCGCCTAAAACCTATGGTGTGTGGGGTGATACGCTATACTTGCTTGAGGAAGGTGTTGCGACATCCATCGGAAAACTTGCAACATCTAGCGGTGCTTGTCGGTTCTGCGAGACTGGAGGCTACGGAAGCGCACACCCGCACTTGATTATCGTTGACGGGATAAACGTTTATGCGCTCAATACTGGCATCCGTGTAGTAGACCAGAGAACGCAGTTCAACGACCACGGGACAATTGCGTTGCCGTATCGTGTGAACTCCACGACCAAGTTGATAGAGCCTACGCATTGCGCCTACCTCTACGGATACCTTGTGGTTAACGATGCGGGTACGGATGCATTCTATACAAGTTATCAATACCCGTTTGAGAAGTACGACATAAGCGAACCCGAATACTACGATGTGTTTATTTTGTCCACAACGGACAATCACGGATTCATCACGTATTCGGAATGGCAACCCGACAATACTCTTGCGCTATATGCGAACGGCTCAAGGCTTTTCACTTTCGGCTCTAGGTCTTACCAAGTTTTCCAGTACAACAACGATGTCAACTATCCGTTCGTGTCGCCCGACACGGCTGCGAAGAACATAGGCATCAAGGCGGTTGACTCGCTCTGCGGTCTTGGCGACATCGTGTGCTGGCTTGGCGGTAGCGATGTTGGCAACAATGGTGTATATGTCAATCGTGGTTCAGTTGATAGCGAACGCATAAGCACCATTGAGATTGAGGAACTTATCGGAAGTTTTGACGAGCAACGTGATGCAATCGGGCAGATGTGGCAGGAGAACCGCCACACGTTCTACGCTCTCACGTTCGTTACCGCAAACGTAACTCTAGTATACGATTTTCTTACGCAAGAATGGCACAAGAGGGCATCGTTCGGCACACGCAACGAACTGAAGGCTTGGCGATACCGCTACGCACAAATGAACGAGGAAGGCAAGATTCTCTTTGCCGACCAAGATGCCTGCGTTGTTATGGATTCCAAGAAGTGGACTGAACACGATGGAAAGCCCATAATGCGTAAGAGGGTAGGCGGTGTAATCTATGCCGACCACTTGAACTTTGTATGTGACTTTATTCGCATCATCACGAATAACGGGCAAAATAGTTCGGTGGCGGAGAACGCACTTATAACTATCCGCTATTCGTTTGATGGTGCGACCTTCTCAAGCATTGAACAATTGCCTATCGGTCGCATAGGCGAGTACGACTTTGAGACTATGTTCTACTTGGGCGACTGGGGCAGATACCTCACGATTGAGATTTCTTGCGTTGAGGATTGCCCGTTCGCATTGATGGGTATTGAATTTGGCGGGGAGGCGATGGATTTCTAATGATTGAAAAACTTACCCCGTGGACACCGAATTCGGAAGTACCCGAAATCTTGAAAGGCTCTTATGGTAGGAATGTTACCGATGAATATGCGTGGTGCGTACAAGGTAACATATTCATAGTAAAGGCATTCAAGAACATAAACTTTGTTGTCCCAATCAAGACTTACACTTTGAACAAACTTGACGGGACTGAATTTGACGGCACTTTGCTTGCGGGTGAATGTGCCATCGGAATACTGCAATAGGAGAATGAACTATGGCTGACATCGTGCAAGGACTCGTTGACCTCGGTCTTGGTGTTTATGACCGATTCATCGGTGACCCGAAGAAGGAGAAGAAGAAGCAACAAAGGCTTGAGGACTTGGAACGGCAGACCGAATCCGACTACGACCAAATGTTGCGACTCCTTGAGGGATA
>JAZOQL010000141.1:0-8246 GCA_045656065.1 Rikenellaceae bacterium
TTGATTTCGCCCTCCATTACATAGCCGAACATCTTGTCATTGGGGAAGAAGTCAGCGATAACGGCTGTCGATGCGTGTCTGCGGTGTGCAGTTCCGAATGCGTCATTGATGTAGCAATCGCCATACGAAGCGAGTCGGCGAGCGAACTCTTCGTTACCTTTCTCCTCCTCTTTATAGAAGCGAAGGTTGTCCAGCAACAGAATTTCTCCCTCTTTGAGGTTCTTTGACATTTCGGCAGCCTGTTCGCCCATACAGTCGCCTCCGAAGAGCACCTTATGGCCATCGAGATTTTTTTCGATTGTGGGGATAATCTGCTTGAGCGACAATTTTTCGCTCGGGCCATCTTTCGGGCGTCCCATATGTGAAAGCAGTACGATTGAGCCTCCCTCTGCCAAAACCTTTTTGATGGTTGGGATTGCAGCGCGGATTCTTGTGTCGTCAGTAACCTCTGCAGCATCGTTCATTGGTACATTGAAATCGACGCGAATCAATGCTCGTTTGCCTTTGAAAGGGTAATTTTCAATAGATTGCATATCTGTGTATTGTTTTTTGTTAATATTCAGGTGTTATATTGCGCCACAAAAGTAGTGTTTATTATCTGGAAAAACTACTTTAATTTTCGAAAGTTTTTAGCGCAGCTTTAAATTCTTTGCCCATCGGACTGTCGCTGTTATTCATTATGCGATAATAAGTCGATTTTGTGAATAGACGTTCGCCTATCAGGGCTTTAATGATGGACTCTATCCACGCTTTTGACTTTTCAAACTCAGCCTGATTGAATTTTGCGCCGTTTTTCTCGCCATATTCCACAAGCATATCAAGCTCTGATTTACCTATGTTGAAATTCCTTACGAACTCATCTTCGGTTGAATATCTTGTTTCGAGTTTAGCTCGGTTCTTGTCCATATAGCCAACTATGAATTGCAGCACTGCGCCTTTGGCAACCAGCTCCTGATAGTATTTTGTGTAGCCCGTCGTGTCATTGGCAACAGTAATATCCGGAACAATTCCGCCTCCGCCCCAGACCGTACGACCTTTAATCAGTGTGCGATATTTCAGCGAATCGGGAATTTGCGTGGTGTCAATTTTTTCTCCGTTGTTAATTCTGTTGAGCAGGCTTTTGTTGTACTTATCCTTTTTGCCCTTTTCAAACGGACGCTGAATGACTCTGCCCGATGGTGTGTGGTATCGAGCCGTGGTAATTCTGATGGCAGATCCATCGTTAAGTAAAACCTGAGACTGCACCAAACCCTTGCCGAATGTTGGTCGGCCAACGATTACGCCTCGGTCCCAATCCTGTATTGCGCCTGCCACGATTTCCGATGCCGAAGCTGACAGCTCGTCAACCAATACACACAGTTTGCCGTTCAGGAACTTTCCGTTATCGCTCGACTTGAATGTTCGGCTCGAAACTCTGAGTCCCTCCATCGACACCACAGTTTTATTTGGTTCGATAAATTGGCTGCAAACTGCAACTGCCTGGTTCAGAAAACCGCCGCCATTGCCTCTGAGGTCGAGAATCAGATTCTGAATGCCCGCCATCTTGTTGAGAGCATCGGTCAGTTCGTCGTTGGTCGTAGCTGCAAAGCGATTAATGCGCACATATCCCGTCAAATTGTTAACCTTATAGGCAGCATCTACAGTGTACAAAGGAATTTTATCTCGGGTGATTTTAAACACCAGCTCCTGATTGTTACCTGCTCGGATAACCGACACCGTTACTACGGTGCCCTTTTTGCCGCGCAGATACTTCGAGACGTCGTTTGGTTTTACACCTACGAAATTTTCGCCATTTACTTTGACAATCTTGTCGTTCGGCATTACGCCGACGCTCTGTGCTGGACCTCCGGATATGACATTTGTCACGATTATCGTATCGTTGATTGTCGAAAACTCGATGCCGATTCCTTCGAAATTGCCTCTGAACTCCTCCTCAATCTGTTTCATCTCACTTGCTGGCACGTAGCTCGAATGGGGGTCGAGTTGTGACAATACTCCGCGTATGGCGTCTTCAACCAAAGCCTTATTGTTGAGCGTGTCTACGTAAAGTTGGTTGAGGTAGCCCATAAAATTGCCGAACTTTTTTAACTCGGTTATGAGTTCGCGTTGGCTTGTTTGAGCAAACCCGCTTCCTGACATTGTCAGAAACAGAATGAACAATACGACTCGTTTCATACAGTATGCGATTTTATGATTCATAGCTGTGAGGATTTTTAATCCTTCGTTGAGATACAGATTTCAGAATGTTGAACCCAAGTATACCGGCTATGGTCGATGCTATCAAAATTGTAGCCTTGCCCGTCATTACATAGTGTTCGGCTTCGGGGCCTGAGAATGCCAAGTTGGTTACAAATATTGACATTGTGAATCCGATACCGCCCAAGCAGGCTACGCCCAAGAGCATCTTCCACGAAGTTCCCTGCGGCATAGCGCACAGACCGAGCTTTACGCATATCCACGACATCAGTGTTATGCCCAATGGTTTTCCTACCACGAGTCCAAAGAATATGCCGAGGCACTCTGGCGAGAGGAGAATATCCGAAAAATTGATATTGCTTTCAAACAGAGATATCCCAGAATTTGCGAATGCGAACATCGGCATAATGACAAATGTGACAAAACTGTGTAATCCGTGTTCGAGTCGCTGAGATGGGCTGATTGAGTTCTTTGTGACCTGAATCAGCGATTGGGCTACGTCGTGTTGTTCCTCATTGCCTAACAATTCGACATTATCTTTATCCTTGTATATGAAGTTCTTTAGCAGATAGTTACCCTTGTACACAAGGTACTTTTTGTTGTATCTTGGTGTGGTTGGGAATGTTATTGCGATGAGCACACCTGCGATTGTGGCGTGTATTCCCGAGTTCAGGAATAAAATCCAGATTGCGATTGCGGGGATAATGTAGAAGATGAGTCGGTAGACATTATACCGCTGCAACATAAACATATAGCCGAGCAAAACAAATGCTGCGATGAGCATTGATACATCTATTCCGTTTTGAGATGGATAGAACAGAGCGATGACTATAATTGCGCCTAAGTCGTCGGCTATGGCAAGTGCTGTGAGGAATACGCGCGGAGCCAACGGCACTCTATTCCCCAGCAGTGACAGTACACCCACTGCGAATGCGATATCGGTTGCAGTCGGTATTCCGAATCCGTGCACTGTTTCGGGGTGTGAGAAGTTGAACAGCGTGTAGATAAGTGCCGGAACAAGCATACCGCCCAATGCTGCTGCAACCGGCAGCGATGCCTGTTTTATCGAAGATAGTTGGCCTGCAATGATTTCTCGCTTGATTTCGAGCCCTACGTAGAAGAAGAATATTACCATCAAGCCGTCGTTGATGAGATATTCGAGTGTTCCTCCGAAGAACTTTCCTGCGATAGATATACCCACCTGCATCTCGCCGAAGAACCAGTGATAGAGATGACTTGTGGAGGGAATATTGGCCAATACGATTGCTACGAGTGTAAAGAATATCAGTATTACACCACCTGACCAATCGCTGTGTAATATTCTGCGTTCTAATCTTTTGCTCGAGTGAGAACGTCTCTTTGAACTGTATTTTGAACGAACAGTCATAGTCTTTTATTTTAGAGTTATGTTACACAGTTTGTATAACATTCGTGCACCTACATTTGCGTCCCATTGGTTGTTTTTTGATGGCACCACTTCGTTCAGGTCGAATCCGATTATGGTTCGTCCGCTGCGCGAAATTGCGTCGATAAGGTATACAGCCTCGTGGAATGAGAGTCCACCCGGAACAGGTGTGCCTGTCGATGGGCAGTTGTCAGGTGAGAGTCCGTCAATGTCGAAACTTACATATACCTTTTCCGGTAATTTGTCGATAATCTGCTGGCATTGTTCTTTCCAGGACATACCCTCGAATGAGTTGGTTTTGAGCGTGTAATCGTCAAATTGGAAGATGCGCGGATCATCATTTGCCATCTTCACCTCTTCGTCGCAGAGGTCTCTCGTAGCCACTTGCACCAGACGGCCTACGCCTTCGAATTTGGTCAGCGAGTTGTACATAATCGAGGCGTGTGAGTATTCAAAACCTTCGTAGCACTCTCTGAGGTCTGCGTGCGCATCAATTTGCAGAATGCCCATTCCGGGGTTGCGCTCAGCCAGAGCCTGAATCAACCCGAATGGTGTGCTGTGGTCGCCACCCACAAGACCCACAATTTTGCCCTTGTCGAGCCACTCGTTGGCCTGTTCATAGACATATTTGTTTACTTTGACCGATGCGTCGTTGATTTTTCTCAATTTGCGTTGAGCATATTCGTCTGATGTCGAGCCTCCGTTTTCGAGGTGCCAGATAACACGTTCTGCCTCGTTTCTGAGGTGACGGCTCTCGAGCAGCATATCCTCGTCAATGGGCAGTGTGCCGATGCCTTGTTTCCAGCCTTCGTGGTTGTGGTAGTCCCACAGGTCGATTTGCAGCGAGGCGTCAATCATCGCGTCCGGAGCCTTTGATGCTCCCGAGCCGTAAGATGTTGTCACGTCCCAGGGCACTGACAACAGTACGATGCGTGCATCATCGCACGATACGGGCAATCCGAAATAGTTGCCGTTAGATATACCGATTCCGTTTGGGTCAAACAGATTATCCATTACTGTAAGAATTTGCTTTTGCATATAAAATTGGGGTTTATTAATGTTGGTTTGTTGTAATTTAAGATTGAGTTATGTTCGAGTTCTCTTATCGAGCCGCCCGCCTCGGTGAGTATGCACTCTCCGGCAGCAGTGTCCCACTCCGAGGTCGGAGTTGTTCTGGGGTATATATCCACCGAGCCTTCGGCTACCATACACAATTTCAGCGAGCTGCCCTGAGTGATGATTTCAACATTGCCGAAACGCTCTTTGATTGAGTCTACAATGATGTGCGTGTCGGGCGAGATGTGCGAACGGCTGAGCGCCACTCGTGTCGGCGAGTTTGCTCTGTCGGTTTCGGGCAGCTGTTCGGCACCTCGCATAATTTCCGAGATGTTCATCTGTGCATTGGGATTGGGAGTCATACCTATTCGTTTCCAGGCTCCGCGACCCGAGATTGCGAAGTATATTTTCCCCGACTGTGGGACATAGACTACACCTATCATCGGGCGATTGTCTACCATTAGTGCGATGTTGATTGTGAATTCGCCATTGCGTTTGATGAACTCAATTGTTCCATCAAGCGGGTCGACTAACCAATACAGGTCCCAGCTGCAACGCTCTTCGTACAGCAGACTGCGACCCTCTTCGCTCATAAGTGGTATTCTCGTCAGGGACAGATAATTCTTTATCGTTTCGTGACTCTTTCTGTCAGCCTCGGTTATCGGAGTGCTGTCAGATTTCAGATTGACCAAGAATTCCTGTTCTCCGTTATAAATTTCCATAATTCCGGCTCCAGCTCTCAGGGCTGCGTTGAATGCGCTCTCCAAGAAGAAGTCTGCCTGAATATTGTCTATCATAATTCCGCGTTTTGTTAGTGAATTATCTTTTTCTTTAGCTCTGCAACTATGTCTATTTCAATCTGAATATGGGGGTAGGGTAGTTGTCATAGTTTATGGTTTTGACCACCGGACCCTTGATTTTTTTGCCGTTTGAGTCTATCCACGCTCCTCGAGGCAATCTCACCGTACGGCTTCGGTTATCTGAAGACAGAGGTGCAAAAATAATCTTGTCACCAATCATAAATTGGTCGTCACAGTCGGCGAATCCCTTTCGTGGGTGTTCATACTCGACGGGGCGGATTATCGGGTCGCCCTTTGCCGAGCGAGATGCCAGCAGCGACTCGATGTACGAATTGTTCTGATTGTGTTGTGTAATCAGAGTCAGTGCCTCGTCGCGTTCCGAGTCGGTGAGTTTTTCCAGCTCCTCGATATCCAGTTTCATAATCGGCATCAAGCTCTGGAATCTGATTCTGTTGAGGATATTTTGTTTGGTTGATTCGGTTTCAAACGATACGATACATTCGATATTGCCTGAGAGTCCGTATGCGAGCAGGCGGCACACGAAATCTCTTACACTCTCGTGAGTCGAGTCGTCATACTGAATGTTGTACATTGTCTCGGCTTCGACTCTGTTCGATATGTTGCCTTTCGATTTGGTTGCAATGTCACACCACAGAGCAGCCTGTTCGGGTAGTTGATTCTCGATATTCTCGAATTTGAAACCCGAAATTTTATACTTCTCGCGCAATTTTTCCAACTTCTCGGCAATCATATCTTTCACGCTCGGATTGTTGAGGTCATAACAGCAGCTGTAACCACGATTCCATTTTATTATCACAGGCACTCCATCCGAGCCGACAATAATGTTGCCATTGTTGATTTGGTTGCGAGCAATTCGACTGTCGGGGCTGACAAATGGCACTACGGCGAGTTTGATGTCAAATCCCATAGAGCTCAATTTTGATATCATTGTTTCGGGCGATGGGAATCGTTCCGAGTCGAAACTGAATGTTCCGTAGCTCTGTTGCCAGCGGTCATCGAGAATGATGGTTCCTTTGGGGAATCCCTCGTTGAGCAGCCATTGTGCGCGTTTAACCACATCGTCCTGAGTGAAATATTCATCGTCCGAGATGTTCAGCTCATATATGGGGCGCTGCATCATAGTCTTATCCGTACTCTTCACTTTGCTGCTCAGGTGTTTGTAGTAGGCTGTTATGTAGGCCTCTTTCAGAGTTTTGCCTGCGGATACGACTTCGAGTTTTTTGTCTGAAGTTGTGATTAGATTCTCTTTGTCGCAGTGGGCTGAAAATGGAGTCTCGCTCCAGACATATCGGCCTGCACTTGAAACCAGCAGTGTGAAACTATTGTTGCTGCACTGTTTTGAGTCGCTCAGCATAGTTGGGTGCTCTCCGATTGCCCACCATTTTTCGCTTGTCTGTAATTTGATTTCGCCTCTCTGTTTCTCCTGAGCCTGACCTGTCAGAGCGCAGAACAGTGCTGCTATGATAATGCCGAATTTTTTCATCACTCAATAATATTTTTATATTGTAAGTTTAATAATCCGACAAGATACGGATTATTGTCAAAATATCCTAATATTTTGTGTGAGTTTTCTTTGTATTTAGCTTTATCATCCTTTTAATCAGTGTTATACAAACTGAAAAAACTTTGGCAATATGTTGTGAGTTTTTATCGTTTTTCAGAACCTGTTAAGGTACGGGATCATAGCCGCTGCCGCCCCAGGGGTGACATCTGAGCAGTCTGCGAATGGTGAGCCACGAACCACGAATGAGTCCGTGTTTTTTGAGCGCCTCGATGGCATAGCGCGAGCAGGTCGGCGTAAACCTGCAAGCCGAGGGTATGTATGGCGATATGCAATTTCTATAAATCCACAGCAGCATCAGCGGTATGGCAATCGCCACACGACGCATAACGATGCGCCAGTTTTTCAATACATTTGGCCATTCCATTTTCGATGGTTTTATAGTCTGCGACTTTATCAGAAATGTAAACAAATGCGATATTCAAATCCTGTTGGCACTTGTAATTCAGTCTGTTGATGTTGAGCCTGAATGCCTCTCGGCTGCGACGTTTCAGCAGATTGCGTTCGACAGCCCGTTTGTGTTGTTTTTTTCTGACCGATATCAATATTTTGACCTCGCCGCAACATTCGTTGCCTGGGGAATCTGCGGCTGTATTTTTTGAATGTTGCAGACTCACAACTCGAAACGGATAACCAAAGTCAGCCACTCCCTCTTTGAAAATCCTATCTATGAGGCGTTTGTCTGTCAGTCGTTTCCGTTTCGGGAACTTGTATCCCTGAGTTGTTGTCATTATTGATATTCGGGTATGTGACTACTATTTTGTTTCGTCACTCTTTTTTGTTGTGCTCTTCTTTGCAGCTGTTGTTTTCGCAGTTGTTGTACTCTTGCTGGTTTTTGCTGTTGTACTTTTTGTCGAGCTACTTTTGCTACTGCTGCTTTTTGTCGTACTCTTTCTCTTCTTGGTCTTTGGTTGAACGACTTTCAGAATCGAGGCTACGTTATCGGTCTTTTCCACCTTGATTTCGTCGACCTCTTTGTTTGTGTTTATTTTCTGAATGAAAGAGTCGAGCGCCATTGTGATAGACGGAAATTCAGGTGTCGGAGCCAATACACTGATTTTAAAGCCTTCCGCATTTGCAGCCTGAGCCGTTCCGTTACCCATAATTGCGATGTGAGGTTTGATTTCCTCGCATTTGGCTTTCAGTTCGCTCAGCACTGCGATGTCCGACGGCGAATAGCAAACCGCGATATCGAACTTGTTGATAT
>JAZOQL010000142.1:0-1922 GCA_045656065.1 Rikenellaceae bacterium
GCCGTCGGTAAGGTCATCGCGTGTGACAGAAGTCACGACAACGTGTCGAAGTCCCATCAGCCTCACACTTTCGGCCAGCTTCTCAGGCTCGGAGGCATCGGGGGCAAGGGGTATGCCAGTTTTGGTAGCACAGAAACGACATCCGCGGGTACAGATATCCCCCAAAATCATAAAGGTTGCAGTTCGACGTCGCCAGCACTCGGCCTTATTTGGGCAGAGTCCGCTGCTGCAGATAGTGTGCAAAGAGTGCTCTTTGACGATACGCTCGACCTCGGCCGATTCCTCGTTGCTTTGCAGGCGAATCTTCAACCATTGGGGTTTACGCAGTACGTTTACCTTGTCATAAAACTTCGGCATTTTAAGTTCATTATTTTCCAATTGATGCAAAGATAGCAAAAAAAACAAAAACTCGGTTGATTTTATATAAAAATCACTCAACTTGCCCAAAAAAAGATGGTAACATACAAAAAAAGAGTAAAAAGCATTCTTTCGTGACACAACCAATCGACTAAAAACACTATCTTTGCGCTCGCTTTTACACCTGATTGACTCCAAACAAAAGAATGAGAAACATCATCTTGTTTTTAATGGCGATTACGATGATTGCCACTCACGCCAAAGCGCAGGACAATGACCTTCGTCTTCAGGCTGAAACACGAATCGACTACAGCGGCGAATTCCTGAAATCAAATGGCTCGAACGGCACGGCGAGCTTTAATGGTAAATACCTGAATGTGATATTGTCGGGAACCATTGGCGAGGACTTCTCATACGCCTATCGTCAGCGCCTGAACAAGGCTCACGCCGACCAGGGTTTTTTCGATGCCACCGACTGGCTCTATCTGACCTATGCGCCAAGCCGCAGCTGGCAGTTCTCGGCAGGTAAGCAGGTGGTTGCGATTGGTGGATACGAGTATGATCGCGCCCCCATCGACCTCTACTTCTGCTCGGAGTACTGGAACAATATCGCGTGCTATCAGTTTGGTGTCAGCGCTACTTACGCCACCAACAGCGGTAACGACAAATTCCTGTTTCAGGTGTGTCAGAGCCCGTTCAGGGCAAATGCCGACAATATGTACGCCTACAACCTTATGTGGATGGGCTCGCACAAGTGGTATCAGTCTATTTGGACGCTAAATCTTATCGAGCACAATCCCAAGGAGCAGATTGCATATCTCGCATTGGGTAATCAATTCACCTTCGGTAACTTCCGACTGCAGCTCGACTATATGCTGCGTGCATCGAATCACGATATGCTCTTCAAGGATTACTCGATTATGGGCGAAGCCTCATACACCATAGCCGACAAGTTGAACATTTTCGGACGTGCGACATACGATGTGAACAGCACCACGGGCGCAATTAACGACTTCTGCGTGATGCCCAACACCGAGCTGACGCGCTTTGGTGCTGGCGTGGAGTTCTATCCTCTGCCGAAGAACAACCGCTCGATCCGTCTGCACGCCTTCTACCACTACACGCTGGGCCACAATGGCAACCCCAATGGCGTTTTGCAGGATGGACAGTCGATGTTCAGCATCGGTTTGAAGTGGAAAATCGACATTGTTTCTATCGCAAAAAAGATATTTTAATTAACTACCAACCTAACCTGTCAAAAAAATGAATCGCAAGAAATCGAGTGCTTGGGAGGGCGTCCCTTGTTTAGTAATCATCTTGTTGCTCTTTGGTGGCATTGGATATGTTATGGGAGTGTCGCATATGTTGAACACTCTGATGCAGACGGCCCACGATTTGCTGCTCAACACGGTATTCTACCTTATGGCTGTTACCGTATTGACGGGAGCTATCGGCAAACTCTTTATTGATTTCGGCGTGGTTAATCTTCTTGAGAAGATTCTGCGCCCCCTGATGCGCCCCATCTTCAACCTGCCCGGTCGAAGCGCGCTGGACTGTGTGGCGTC
>JAZOQL010000143.1:0-3915 GCA_045656065.1 Rikenellaceae bacterium
AGCCACTTTTGCCACCTTCGCAGCACGCGTATTAACCATAGTTTGGTGGTTAGCAGGGTCGTGCGAAACGTTACCTTTGAGAGCATCTTTTTCCAGACCGCCGACTCTGTGTTCGAGGCCTTTAGTTCCAGGCAGAGCCCAATATCTGTTCAGACGTTTTTCGTCGCGGCGATATGGATAGAAAGATGGGTCAGAAGTTTCGGTGATAATCGGAGGCACGATTTGTGGGTAATCCTTCATTGCCGGGATTTTCCACGGTTCCGAGCCGTTAGCGATGAAACCGTCGCTGAGCAGGATAACCGGAGTCATATGCTCCATAGCGATTTTACCTGCCATAAATGCGTAGTCAAAGCAGTTTGACGGCGAACTTGCAGCGATAACCACCAGCGGACATTCACCATTTCTGCCATAGAGAGCCTGGTTCAGGTCGCTCTGTTCTGTTTTAGTAGGCAGACCTGTTGAAGGGCCACCACGTTGAACGTCAACGAGCACCAGCGGCAATTCAGCCATTACAGCCAGACCGAGCGCTTCACTCTTGAGCGACAGACCCGGACCTGAAGTCGTAGTAACTGCAAAGTTACCAGCATACGCAGCACCGATAGATGTACAAATACCTGCGATTTCGTCTTCAGCTTGGAGTGTTTTCACGCCGAGGTCTTTACGCTTAGCGAGTTCTTCAAGGATAGCCGTAGCCGGAGTGATAGGATAAGAACCACAGAACAGAGGTCTACCCGATTTTTCACTTGCAGCGATGAAACCCCACGCAGCAGCCTGGTTACCGTTGATACTGCGGTATTTACCTTTTTCGAGCGGCGCAGCTTTGATTTTATATCTGTTAGCGAATTGGTGAGTATTAGCGGCATAGTTATAACCTGCCTTAACCACGAGGATATTCGCTTCAGCGACAGCTGGTTTTTTCTTAAACTTGGTATTCAGGAATTTGAAGGTATGTTCCATAGACATATCGTAGATGTAGAAACATATTCCGAGAGCGAACATATTTTTACATTTAACGACACTCTTCATATCCATATCTTGGTCTTTGAGCGCCTCTTTGGTCATCGTAGTAATCGGAGCGAATACGATGTTATAATCAACGAGGTTCAGTTCAGCGATAGGGTCTTCAGTTTTGAATCCTGCTTTTTGGAAACCTTTTTCGTTGAAAGTGTCTGCATCACAGATAACCGTAGCACCTTTTTTCAGCCAACGAGCGTTAGATTTGAGTGCAGCCGGATTCATAGCCACGAGCACGTCGCAGTAGTCACCCGGAGTGTAAATCTTTTTGTTTCCGAAGTGCACTTGGAAACCAGACACACCTGACACAGTACCCTGTGGAGCACGAATTTCAGCTGGATAGTCAGGGAAAGTAGAAATACCATTACCGAACAATGCAGAAGTATCTGTAAACAGAGTACCTGTCATCTGCATACCGTCACCTGAGTCACCTGAGAATCGGATAACGACATCATCGGTTTCAGTTACAATTTTATTTAGTTCCATTCCGTAAAATGTTTATTTATTTTCAGTATAGAAATCGGGCGCAAGTTACTGCGATTTTTTCGATTAAAAAAGTTTTTTTTCAATTTTCAATCGAACAACCTCGTCAAAAGAGATAAAAAGTGTAAAAAACTGTGAAAAATGATAAAAAAGCGTCAAATTGAGTATAACCGAAAGAATAAAAACGTATCTTTGTTGGTTGAAAATATGAGAAAAGTTTAACCAAATAAATACGAAGTATTATGTACGGAAAAATGAAAGAATTTCTCCAGAACGAACTTGCAGCAATTAAGGAAGCAGGTTTGTACAAGAATGAGAGAATTATCACATCAGCTCAACAAGCACAAATCACAGTAAAGGAAGGCGGCGAAGTAATCAACTTCTGCGCGAACAACTACTTGGGACTTTCTAACCACCCGCGTCTGATCGAGGCTGCAAAACGCGCTATGGACGAACGTGGTTTTGGTATGTCATCAGTACGTTTCATCTGCGGTTGCCAAGACATTCACAAGGAATTGGAAGCTGCAATTTCTGAATATTTCGGCACAGAAGACACAATTTTGTACGCAGCTTGCTTTGATGCAAACGGTGGTGTATTCGAACCGTTGTTCACAGAAGAAGATGCAATTATTTCAGACGCATTGAACCACGCATCAATCATCGACGGTGTACGTTTGTGTAAAGCAAAACGCTATCGTTATGCATCTGCAGATATGGCAGACTTGGAAGAGCAATTGAAATTGGCTCAGGCACAACGTTTCCGCATCATCGTAACAGACGGTGTGTTCTCAATGGACGGACACGTAGCTCCGCTGGATAAGATTTTGGCATTGGCAGAAAAATACGATGCATTGGTAATGGTAGACGAATGCCACTCAGGTGGTGTAGTAGGTGCAACAGGTCGCGGTGTAACAGAATTGTTCAACTGCCGTGGCCAGGTTGATATTTTGACAGGTACACTCGGTAAGGCATACGGTGGTGGTGTTGGTGGTTTCACAACAGGCCGCAAGGAGATTATCGATATGTTGCGTCAACGTTCACGTCCGTATTTGTTCTCTAACTCAATTCCTCCCGCAGTAGTAGGTGCAGAAATCGAAGCGTTCAAAATGTTCAAGGAATCGAACGAGTTGCACGATCGTTTGGTAGAAAACATCGAATACTTCCGCACTAAGATGGTAGAAGCAGGCTTTGATATCAAACCTACTCAATCAGCTATTTGCGCAGTAATGCTTTACGATGCTAAGTTGTCACAAGACTTTGCAGCACGTTTGGCAGAAGAGGGCATTTACGTAACAGGTTTCTACTATCCTGTAGTACCGAAAGGCCAGGCTCGTATCCGCGTACAAGTATCAGCAGGTCACTCACGTGCGGACTTGGATAAGTGTATTGCAGCCTTCACAAAGGTAGGCAAAGAGATGAATGTTTTGAAATAGTTTTTACATTCATATATATTAATGGCGGCCGGATTCCTGAGTGGAGTTCGGCCGCTTTTTTATCGAATAAATTAATATTAAAAATGTTATTGTATTACAAAATAGATTATCTTTGCAAAAACTCTAAAACTTAATAATATGAAAAAATTCTTCTTTTTAGTGCTATTCGCGCTTACTGTATCGTTTGCATCTGCGCAAGATGATGTAATCAAATTTTTAGGAATCCCCGTTGATGGTCCCAAGTCTGAAATGATTAAAAAACTCCAAGAAAAGGGATTTGTATATGATAGTAAAAATGATTTGCTATATGGGATGTTTAATGGAGAAGACCTTTCTTTAAGAGTTTATGCAGATAGAGACGGTAAAGTTTGGCAGATTACATTATTAGACACAAAAGTTAGAGATAAAGATGAAATTAAAATTAGGTTTAATACGTTGTTATGGCAATTTTTGGAAACAAATAAATATGTTAAAACTATGGGTGATATAATACCAAATAGTGAAGATATTGAAAAAGGAATTTTAATTGAAGGTAAAGAATATCAAGCACATTTTTTACCGAGTGGAGAACCAGATGCGTCTGACTACTTTGAAATTGATAAAAAATTGAAAGATTTAACTGAAGAGAAAATCCAGGAATTAACTGAAGAAGAACAATTATTGATTATGGAGAAGGTCTTACGATTAGCGAAATTAAGTTGCGTATGGTTTCAAATAGGAGATAGTTCAGGAGGAGGTTACATTATATGTATGTATTATGTTAATAAAAATAACGATCCGAGGAATGGCGCTGATTTATAATCAGAAACAATAAGTGTAAACAAACCGCCCGGCTCATTCAGAGTCGGGCGGTTGTGGTTATTACCTAAACATTTTTGAAGATTAGGCCGTTGGTATCGGCATCGATTTGGATTATGGAATCGCTGTCAATTTGACCTGCGAGAATTCTGCGCGAGAGTTCGTTCACCAGATTACGCTGCAGCGT
>JAZOQL010000144.1:0-2330 GCA_045656065.1 Rikenellaceae bacterium
GGCGATATCGACAAGGCGCAGGGCGCAGGCAAGGTACTCGCAGTTCTGAATGAAGAGGCATCGCAGGAAGTAGCAAACAAGATTGACCAGCACATTTCAAACCTCGTAAATCCTGACAGCGGTACAGTCGGACTTCAGGTGTACACAAAGACACAGATTACCAACGCTAACGTAATGGCAACTCTCGATGCTTGTCAGGCAATGCTGTACGCAAACGACGTTTCGCCTGCAACTCCAGTCGAGATGATTCTTCCGCCGTGGCTCTATATGCTGTTCCGTCAGGCTTATCAGAACAAGGATACTGATAACAGCGAGTATCTGACAAACGGCAAGGTTGCTCGCTACGGCAATATGACAATCAAGATGTCCAACAACGTAGCCGTCAAGAACGATGGAACACGCGATGTCTACTATGTACAGATTCGTACTGGCAGAGCAATCGCATTCGCATCAAGCGAGGCTCATACAGAGGCTTACAGACCTGAAACATCGTTCAGCGATGCTGTTAAGGGCTTCAAGCTGTACGGCGCAAAGGTTGTCAGACCGAAAGAACTCGTAGTTCTTCCTTGCTACGCATAGTAGCGGTCAAACAAGTTATCACTAACTAACCATAAAGGAGAAGCATAATGGCTATAGATGTAACAAGAGGTGCGACCGCAGGTGCGGCACAGTACCCGATTCTCGAACTCAACAAGGCAAAGGATGTTATTGCCATCTCCAAGAGTGCGGCGTTCACGCTTGAACTGACTGGCGGCGATTATAAGACCGTTATCATTATGAGCGGTACAGCCACAAAGACCGTCACATTCTCTGTCGGCAACGGCATTCAGGGCGTTGGCAACGACCTCGTTGTCACACTCGGCTCAAACCCGATGGCTATCTGCCTTGACAGCGGTTACTTCAAGAATGTAAGCGGCTCGGCAAAGGATTGCGTAACAATCACGCCAAATGCGGCAACTTCGTTCACAATCGTGGAACTGCCACAGTAAGCGGCACAAGAGGGGCGTTTAATGCGCCCCTCGTTCTTATGGGCTTGCAAGAGGAATGCACAAGCCGTTCGAGTCGGCAGAGTCCACCAATTATGGAATTTCCGAATAGTTGAGAGGATAAACAATGAGCATAACTTACAAGGAAATAAAAGCAAGGCTTACAGACCTCGGTTTTGAAGAAGACGATGTCACGCAGGACGAGTATGAAAGGATATTCATCAATTCGCTCAACCGCGCAGGCGAGATAATCTACGGAACTGTGATGCTCGGCATCGAGGACTATGTGCGCAATCAGTACGGCATAGAACGTGTTGATTCATTCGGCAATGACATACCTTTGCCGACGATTACGAAGATAACGACGAAGACGGCAGATGATGACGAGATAGAGATTCTTGACATCCTCGTGCCGCTTTATACGCTGTTGGCGGCACATTATGCGTGGCTCGACGACGACATCACAAAGGCAACGATTTACTGGAATGAGTTCGATGACTTGAAGAACCAGATAATGATGAACGCCAATAGACCGAGAAGAGCGAAGATTATCGGCGGAATAGGATGGTAATGATATGGCACAGCAGAATGTTCCTGCACAAGCAAAACCACAGACAATTCAATACGCAAACTTGCTCGGCGTTGACTATCAGGGAGATGCCACGGAGATAGACCGCAGGCGCAGTCCTGATATGGTCAATATGATTTCCGACCTCGGCGGCAACCCAGTCAAAAGGCACGGCTACCATCGCATCGGCAAGGCTTATTCAGCGGTCGTAACGGTCGGGGATGATATATATGCCATAATGCAGAACGCGCAGGGAACGACTCCCGAAACGTATGACATCGTAATCAGACCGATAACTGTAAACAACGTCGGCGATTTTGTCGAGGGTAGCGGCACATATCTTGCGTCGAATGGAGAACGCATCACTAACTTCGGCAAACTGAACCACGCCTTTGTATTGAATGGGTATATATACCTGCTCACCAAGAACTGTTGGGTAGAATATGACCCCGAAAACAACTCGTATAAAAGCGTCGGCATAAGGCAGGACAAATACACGAAAGGCGCGTGGCATCTTGGCGGCGTATCCGAAAATTATATCAAGCTGAATCTTCCTGACCGCAAGTTCATACCAACGGTCTACACGATGTACAAGCCGAACGGCAGGGAACTTATAAATCTGCCAAGCGGAACAGACATCACGGGAGCAACGCAGGGCGTGAACATACTGACTCCGTGGCGGACTGTTGAATATTGTGTGACAACGGACACGGCAGGCGAACTCGAATTTACCGTGCCGAACTGCAAGCGCGCTTACGAGGATGCCTATATTAGCA
>JAZOQL010000145.1:0-1583 GCA_045656065.1 Rikenellaceae bacterium
ATTTTCGGGCATACCAACAACCGAGCAACTGAAACAATTTGGATTTGAAAAAGTGCCGCCACACGAACAGACCGAGGAAGAACGCAAGCGCGAGGAAATGGCGAGCATCAAAGCCGAACTCGCGGGGATGGACTACCTAACGAGCAAGTATATTGACGGGGAGGATATGACCGAGTACGGTGATTGGCAAGGCAAGCGCAAGGCACTCCGCGAGCAATACCGACAACTTGCGCAAGAAATTGGGGAGGAATAGAGAAGATGAGTACCAACAAGATATACGTTCAAGTGGCGGGATTGGGTGGCGCGGTTCTGTCCACTTTCCTTGCAGACAGCATCGAGAAGATGTTGCCGTGGTTGGTCGTTATGACCGCCTTAATTATGTGCGACCTTATCGCGGGTGTTTGCAAGGCTTGGAAGTTGGGCGAGCGCGTCACCATCAACCGCGCAATCCGTGACACCACGGCAAAGGCTTGCACCTATTATTCGGGGGTCGTGTTCGCTTGTTTCTTTCAAGTGGCAACGAGTGACGATACCGAGTGGTGCGAGATTGCGGCAAAGATATTCAGCGCGGTAGAGGGTGTGTCGATACTCCGCAATATCTTCCAATGGCACGGGTATAACTTAGACGGGAAAGCGTTGTTGTCTATGATATTGCACCGCATATTTGGCGGCAATCGCGAGGACTTCAACGGGGTAGTCAAGGACAAAGAGTTAGAGGATAAAAATAAAATATAGATTGCTATGGATATTCAACTAATTATTAAAGAGTTAAAGAAATATTTTGATGTGCGCGAACTCGTCAGCAAGGCGGTATGGGAGCGTATGGGTGAAAATGCGTGGTTGTTGTTCGACCCGCGTCTGTTGGAGGTGCTGTTGGTGTTACGCCGCGATGTCCTTTGCGTGCCGTTGGTCTGCAATAATTGGGCGAAAGGTGGCACGATGCAGCAACGGGGATTGCGCGAGAACATTTGCCCTATGGTTGCCGAAAAGACGAAAGCGGGGAAGATGTACCTTTCGGAGCATACGATGGGGCGGGCGGTTGATTTGTCGGCCATAGGCAAGACAGCCGATGAAATGCGCGAACTTATCAAGCAGCATGCGAGCCGATTGCCGCACAATATACGGGTGGAGGACGGAGAGAGTGCGCCGACTTGGTTGCACGTTGATGTCCGCGACACGGGTCAAAAGGTGTACTTTTTCAAAGCGTAACGATGCGAACGCAATGCGAACGCAATGCGAACGCATACACTATTTAACTAATTAAAATACAAACAATTATATGGGTAAATATATATTTTTTATACTGATTTTGTTCTTTTTTTCGGGGTGTTCCGTGCATCGCAAGACGGCGCGGGAATGGCACACGGAAACCGAGGAAATAGTTACGGCCACAACGACCGAAAGCAGCGTGGAACAGGCGGCGCGGTTATGGGTCGAGGAAGCGATGAAAGATTTGGAGGTTGAAACCGAGGTTTATACCATCGTTGAAACGTACCGCGAGGACGGCACGCTGTTGAACCGCGAGGAAAAGACCGAACGAGCCGCGAAACGTGCGCGAGAACGCACGAAAGCCACCGAGGTAG
>JAZOQL010000146.1:0-4687 GCA_045656065.1 Rikenellaceae bacterium
TCGCGTTTGAATCGCGAAGCTTTCTATTTTAAAGTTGCGGGCAAAAATATAGCCGAGGTTTCGGATATGAGCATTGATGAACTAGCTGTGTGGTTCGCTGATATTGAGACTAAAATGTCTAATAAACAGCAAATTATAGCTCACGATATACTGAAGGAAATCAGAGAACGTTTGAGATTTCTGGTTGATGTTGGGCTCGGATATTTGTCGCTGAGTCGAGCGTCGGCGTCGTTGTCGGGTGGCGAGGGACAGCGAATCAGACTTGCTACGCAGATTGGGTCGAAGCTCGTGAATGTGCTCTATATCCTTGATGAGCCGAGCATTGGGCTGCACCAGCGCGATAATCGAAAGTTGATTGATAGTCTGAAAGCGCTGAGAGATGCGGGTAATTCGGTGATAGTGGTCGAGCACGATGAGGATATGATTCGTAGTGCAGACTGGATTATTGATGTGGGGCCTGGTGCAGGTAAGCGCGGAGGTCAGATTATGGGGCAGGGGACTATTGAGCAAATTGTTGAATGTGAGTCTATTACGGCTGATTACCTAAACCAAATTCGACGTATTGAGGTTCCCGAAAAAAGGCGAGAAATTACAGATAGGGCGCTGACTATTTTTGGAGCAAGAGGACATAACCTGAAGGATGTGACTGTGAAATTTCCGCTGGGGGTATTTGTCTGTGTGACAGGTGTTAGCGGTAGCGGAAAGTCGTCTCTGATTAACGGAACGCTGAAAAATATCCTCTCACAAAAACTGTATAATTCGTATGAACGACCGTTAGAATTTGATAGAGTTGAAGGGCTTGAACATATTGATAAACTGATAGTTGTAGATCAATCTCCGATTGGTCGTTCGCCCAGAAGCAACCCTGCGACTTATACAAATGTTTTTACCGATATTCGTAATTTATTCGAGGCTACGCCCGATGCCAAAATCAGAGGTTTTAAAAATAGCCGATTCTCGTTTAATGTGAAGGGCGGTCGCTGTGAAGAGTGTAAAGGAGTGGGGGTTATGACGATGGAAATGAACTTTCTACCAGATGTTTACGTTACCTGTAAGGCTTGTGGTGGATTGAGATATAATGCAGAAACTTTGGCTGTGAAGTATCGAGGTAAGAGTATTAACGATGTGCTGAATCTTACTGTAAATCAGGCGGTTGATTTCTTTGAAAATGTGCCGGCAATATACACTAAATTAAAGGCGATTCAAGAAGTGGGGCTTGGCTATCTGACTTTAGGTCAGCCTTGTACGACGCTCTCAGGTGGCGAAAGTCAGCGAATAAAGCTCGCTACGGAACTGTCGAAACGAGATACGGGCAAAACTTTGTATATTCTTGATGAGCCGACTACGGGACTGCATTTTGAAGATGTAAAAGTGTTACTTGAAGTGCTGCAAAAGCTTGTGGATAAGGGTAATAGCTTGATTGTAATCGAACATAATCTCGATGTTATAAAGGTAGCCGACTGGCTGGTGGATATGGGTCCCGAGGGTGGAGTAGGTGGTGGTCGAGTCTTGGCAGAGGGCACTCCGGAAGATGTGGCAAAAATAACGGAGAGTTACACGGGTTGCTACCTGAAAGAACTGTTTGAAAGATAAATAAACCGTCAGTTGCGCTTTATTCGTAGTTTGACACAGAATTTCTCGTTTTTTATCACTATATTTGCACGAATTTAACACATTATAAAATGAGTATTGTAGCGATTGTAGGTCGACCCAACGTGGGCAAGAGTACCTTATTCAACAGATTGGTCGGTATGCGCAAAGCCATAGTCAATGATATGGCCGGAACGACTCGTGACCGTCACTACGGAACGACAGACTGGAACGGACGCGAATTTTCAGTTATTGATACGGGTGGTTATGTCGTTAATTCTGACGATATTTTTGAAGAAGAGATTCGTAAACAGGTAGCGCTCGCCATTGACGAGGCTGACCTTATATTATTTATGGTGGAAGTTTCAACGGGTATTACCGATGTTGATATGGAAATAGCTGATATTCTGAGACGTACGCCTAAAAAAGTAATCACCGTAGTGAACAAGGTCGACAATAGCGATCAGTTGTATCTGACGGGTGAATTTTACGGATTCGGGCTTGGTGACCCAATCAGCATCTCTTCGATGACAGGTAGCGGTACGGGTGAACTAATGGATAAAATATTAGAGTATCTGCCTGAAAAAGAGGAAGATGTAGTAGAGGATAACTTGCCTAAAATTACTGTCGTAGGTCGTCCGAATGTTGGTAAGTCGTCGCTGACAAATGCGCTGCTTGGTGATGAGCGAAATATTGTGACTCCGATTGCGGGCACTACTCGAGATTCGATTTCAACTCGTTATAACAAGTTCGGAATGGACTTTTATTTGGTTGATACTGCGGGACTTAGAAAGAAGGGTAAGGTTACCGAAGATTTGGAATTTTATTCGGTTATGAGGTCGATTCGTGCAATTGAAAATTCGGATATCTGTATTCTGATGCTCGATGCTACGCAGGGTATTGAGGCTCAGGATATGAATATTTTCCAACTTATCGTACGCAATAAAAAGGGTTGTGTGATTGTTGTGAATAAGTGGGATCTCATTGAAAAACAGAATAATACAATGAGAGACTACACCGAATTGCTCAAGAAGAAGCTGGCTCCGTTTAATGATGTTCCGATTATTTTTACGTCGGTTATCAATAAGGTGCGAATTTACGACGTGCTGCAAAATGCGATTCGAGTTTATGAAAATCGCCAGCGCAAATTGACAACCTCTGTTTTGAATGAATATTTCTTGCCGATTATCGAGGAGACTCCTCCGCCATCGATTAAGGGTAAGTATGTTAAGATTAAGTATGTGACTCAGTTGGCATCTCCGACTCCGGCGTTTGCGTTCTTTGCAAATTTGCCGCAGTATATAAAAGATCCATATCGACGTTTTCTCGAAAACAAACTGAGAAGTCAGTGGGATTTTCAGGGAGTTCCAATTTTGATATATTTCCGTCAAAAATAATGACTGATAGATTATTTACTTGGATTACATTTGTAATCATTGTTTTTACAAATGTAATTAATAATTCTAATGCGCAGAGTACCAATCGTTTAAAATACAGAGAGGTTGTGTACTCTACGTATATGAATCGCTACTCGACGCGCGACGAGGCTGATGAGAATGTTGTGTCGAAATCTCCGTTTGTGAAATCTCTTAACGGAATATGGAGGTTGACTTCGCAAACAGAGGGCAGTTCGTTTGTGCGGATTCCGGGTGAGTGGAGCCGAAATCACTCGAATCATAACTCCTTGGTGTCGTATAAAGATAAAAAGTCTCTCGAGCAGTTGAAGAACGTTAAGTCTGTGATTCTCGAGAACCAGTTCGAGTTGAGTCAAGAGTGGCTCGACAGAGAGACTTTTATTGAAATAAATAATCCGCAAGCTGTCGGAATCACCTTAATCATTAATGGAGACAAGGTTGACTATGTAGCTGATAGTAAGGAGTTTGTGAAGTTCGATATTACTGGATTTGTTCGCGAGGGAATTAATACGATTCAGCTTGTGTTGGATCGTTATTCCATTGGTACGATTTTGTCTTCGGGTAGGTATATTGGCTCGGCGGCGGCAGAAATTGGCGATATAAATCTGACTTCGGCGCCGAAATTTAGAATCGAAGATTTTGAATTTGTTCACAAATTTGACTCTATGGGCAAGAATGGTCTGTTCGAGTTAAGACTGATTGTGGCCAATGGTCGCAACTTTTCTGAAACCGGAACTTTCTACTATGACTTGATGAACAGCAAAGGTGAATTGATAAGATACAACTATAGAGAGGTGACTATTAGTGGTTTAGGTCGTGATACTTTGGTTTTTGAAGGACGAATTGATAAGGTCGAAAAGTGGAGTAGCGCGAAGCCCGTGTGCTATAAATTGATGATGCGCACAAAAAAAGATGGCGATTTTACCGAGTATATTCCGTTCGAATTTGGTTTCAGAACGCTGAATTATAGCAATAATACGTTGTATGTGAATGGTTCAAGCACCTCAATTAAAACTTTAGATTACGCTCATAAATGTTTGTCAAACAAGGAGTTAGTCGCAAAAATTGCGCAAGCTAAGAAGCGTGGTTTTAATACCTTTGTTCTGATGTCTCCTCAGACTCCTTCGTTCTACCAGATTTGTATGGAAAAAGGTATGTATGTGATTGATGCTGTGGACATTTCGCCGGTGATTGAAGATGAAATTAAGAATATTGCAAATTCCCCAGAGCAGCTCGGATATTTTTATGAGCGCTGTCTGAATACTTATCTAAGAAATCGTAATTATACAAGCGTAATTGGTTGGTCTTTAGGTAATTCTCGTTATAATGGTTACAATTATAAAAAGGCGTATCTGTACTTTAAAAACGAGCTTGATGTCATTCGTCCAATCATATTCAACGGAGCTGGAACTGAGTGGAATTGCGATAAGATAAATTAGCTTAATTGTATGAATATTAGTTTGTTGGCGATAGGAAAAACCGATGCTGAGTATTTAAATCAGGCTATTGATATTTATCAGAAGCGGCTCAATCATTATACTAAATTTTCGTTGCAGATAATTCCTGATTTGAAAAATGCAGCGAAGATTTCTCACGATGAGCAGTGCAAAAAAGAGGGCGAATTGATTGTCAATCAGCTATCTAATTCTAATTATACGGTATTGCTTGATGCCAATGGCAAG
>JAZOQL010000147.1:0-1191 GCA_045656065.1 Rikenellaceae bacterium
CCGTTACCCTCGGCGATGTCTATGCTGAACAAGAATTGGTCGTTTGTGAACTTTGCCGCTTCGGGGTCGAAATCCTGCTTCCACAGAATGTCGCGTGCTTCCTCTATGTCGTAGTCATCGAAGATTGCAAGTCCGTCAGACTTGACGAAATCTTCGCGGGATTCTTCGAGTATGCGCAGGGCGTTGGGTCCCAACAAGAGGTTGCCCGTACTCAAGAACGAGTTGCCGTACTGTGCGCCGAACCTTTCCCTGCCCAATTCCTCGTCAGAGCCGCCCAAGTCGCGTATCATTTTATCCATCCAAGATTTGTCCCTCTTGACCCAACATTTCTTTTCCTTATCCCAATCGGGTACTTGCCACCAATCAATTCTGAACGGTTTGAATGAGTTGATTCCCTTTGTTGCGGCATCGTAAATCTGATAAAAACGGTTCATACCGTTTGGTGTTGAGGTCACGATAATCTTGCTGTCGGGCAATGACGAAACGGTAGGGTAGATGTTGTCAAAGAACTCGTCAATGACATTCTTTTCAACGTGAGCGAACTCGTCAAGGTATAGACAGTGGATTGTAAATCCGATACCGCTTCGCGGGGTTGTTGATTCGCCTATGAGACGGCATCCGTTGTCGAACACGCATTCGAGACTGCCCCATTTGTTGACCCCAGGCTTCATAAAGAACGGCACGTTCATAATGACATCCTGCACCTTTTTCAGAACGTCCCTTGCCGTTTTCTCCTTGTTTGCGCAACAGAACACCGTTTTGTCGTAGTTGAAAAGGATATACCAAGCGAGGTAGATTGAGGAAGAAACGGTTTTTCCGCTCTGCCTGCTCGAAAGTATCACGGTGAATCTGTTGTCCGTTATTGTGTGTAGCAAATCCTCTTGGTAGTCGCGCAGTGTTATGGGTTCGAGTGCGCCCGTGGTTGGCGACATTGTGTATGCGTAGTGGTTGGCGAAGTAGTTGACATCGTTCTTGCATTTCACAAGTTCGTCAATCTCCTGCTGTGTGTATTCATATAAAAGATTGGGTTTCCTCAAATATGTGTTGCCGAAATAGTACGGGTTGTCCTTTCTCTCTATTCCGTTGTTGAGGTCGTCTGTGAACTGCTGTATCGCTTTCGTACTCCACACAGAGGTCTGCTGCGCCTGCTGTTGTGTTTGTCTTGCTGCCATATTTCACATATATTCTATA
>JAZOQL010000148.1:0-3213 GCA_045656065.1 Rikenellaceae bacterium
TACCCATTGTCGCTTTGGAATGTAGAGCCAAGCGGAGTTATAACATTGTTGCGCTCTTGTCTTGCGCTCTTTATTCGCTCCTTGTTGTCACTAAACTTCAGCCCCAATTTTTGGCAACGCACCTTTATAGACGCTTCGCTACGAGCCTGACCGAACTTTTCGTTGAACGCGTCAGCCAATTCCTTTCGGGAACATTTCAAATAGTTCTCTGCAAGAAATCTGTCCATTTCAGGAGTGAACAAGTGCGTGAGTTTTAGTGTCTTGCGACATCTCTGTTTCATTACTGCGTAAGAGCGCGACTTTCCAAAGCGCTTGTTGAAGTATTCTGTAAGGTCTGTGAGCCGCATAGTGTGATAATGCTTGCGAATCCACTCATCCTGCTCTTCGGTAAATTGCTCAAACTGGTTCATATTACGTTATCTATTCTGTCCGTGCGCCCTGCCATCTTGTCCGCACGGAGCGTGATGTCTGCTCCGTTAATAAACTGCTTGGCAAGCTTGGCTTCATACTCGGCTCTCTTGATTGCTCCCTCAAAAGCCTCGTCCTTATAAGGAGTGCTGTGCAACTCCGCTATAGTTTCGCCAAGAAGTGTCATAATGTCGTGTACTTTCATATTGCACCTACCTTTCCATTAAAACGGTATCTCTTCTTCAGCCTGCGCGAAGCCATCCTCTTCAAACAGCGCAGACATTATCACAATCTGTGGCGCAGTCCTCGTGTTGCCGTCACGGTCTGTGAAAGACTCGACGCTCATAAACCCCTCGAAGTCTATGACCGCACCGTTCTCAATCTTTTCTGGAGCATCCGCTTTCTTACTGAATACTACGGGGATGTATGCGTTCACCCACTTGCCGTCTTCGGTCTTCTTGCCGATGCTTACCGAATACTTGTGGAACGTGCCTTTTTTGCCCTCAATATCCTTGCGCCATATCTTTGCGTTCTTTGCGCTTACTTCCATTATTTAGCCCTCGCTTTCTCTCTTATCCGCATCAGAGCGTAGTCAAGTTCATCGCCCTGCATCTCATCAACGGATTTAAATTCCTTCTTAAAGTGCTTGCTCATTGCGAGCAGATACACTATCGTGTCCGTATCCGTGACCTCAATCAGCCTTTTGATTTCAGTCCTCTTCATCTCGTCATCAATCTGCGCACTCGCAATCTTGTCAGGGTCTTCGCCAGTAGGTATCGCGAATGTTCGGAGCAGAAGATATTTGAAACTGTATGTCATTGCTTTGCCGACACCCTTGTCCTGCGTGTCTGCGCCCTGCCCGCTTGATGCGAGGTCGATGTAGTCTGTCGGGTCATCAACGTTGACCATTCTGTATGTCGTGTTTGTCGTAGTGATGTTGCCATCCTTGATGACATCCTGCTTTATCGGGAAGACCACAAGCCCCTGCTTGATAAGTTCCTTGCGGACGGTCGTTGTGACCTTTTCCTCTGACATAGCCTTGTAACTTGTCTGACCGTACTTGACGGCATCGTCTTTATTCAGATATTCGATAGCGCTCATTACGTTGAGTATCTTCTGATGTATGTTAGCCATTGTTATTCTCCTTTCCGTACTTTTCTTCCCACGCTTCGATTGCTTCTTTGCGGTTGATGTACTCGCAATCCCACGATGTACATCCGTTTCTTCCACATCTTGCACAGTTATCGCAATCCCTATCCATCGTATTCGACCCCCTCGTCCATAAGCGTGTATATCGCATAACGCTTATCCTCATTAATCTTCGTGATAATCACATAGCCCTCTTTACGGAGTTCGCAGATTATCGCCGCAAGCCTGAAGCTGTGGAACGCCGTCAGGGCTTCAAGCGGTGTTATGCTCCCGTACTTCTTGAGGTATTCAAGGCACGCCTGCTTCTGTGTCATCTTCTTCGGGTCGTATGTTTTTTCATACTCGTCCGCATTTACAAACCTATCCATTACGTTCATTCGTCTATCATCCTTTCTTCTATATCCAACTTTCGTCTGAAGTCCGCATACTGTGCATCTAAATCTTCGTCCTTGAATGTCACATTGTCTGCGAAGTTTATGTACTCGTCCCACATCGCATCGTGGCTACCGTCGAATATGTCCATAAACCCGACCTCTGGGTCTTGCAGGCAGATGTGGGTGATTGGGCAGTCCTCGCATCTGTCGTGGTCGCGTATGTTCTCGCAACACTCGAACAGCAAGTCGATTGCCCTACCTATTTCTCGCGCGTCCTTTAGCATTGGCGTTCTCCTTTCCGACAAGTTCCTTGAGTTCCTCTGTGTTCAGTCCGTAGTACAGCGTTTCCGCCTTTTCAAACGCGCGTATCACGCATCTTTCGGTCTTTTCAAGTGGCATCCTGCCGCTCTCTTCGATACATCTGATTAAGAGTACGAGCCTGCGAACCTGCTTGTTGATTGCCATTTCTGATGTCTTGTCGTATATCTCGCCCGAAAACCAACTTGTCTTCGGGAAGACCTGACGGTTATTTAATTTCTCACTTACCATTACGCACCATCCTTTCCGTTGTCGGCTCTATGAAGCGGACGCTTCTGCCGACCCTTACCCGTTCAATCTTGCCCTCTCGTCCAAGTCTATACACCGTCTTGGGGTGTATTTGGTACAGTTCAGCAAGTTCCTGCGCCGTCAGTAGTTTCATTGCCATTTGTACCTTTTTCTGCTACAAACGGGCGAAAAAAATTTGCTCTTTTTCTGAAAGCCTCGTGATGTGCAGGACTTCGCACAGCGTCTGTATCTGCGATGCGGAAAAATCCGCCCTACCCTTGCGCTTATGCGACCACGCACTCCGCGTGATGCCAACCTTTTCATAGATGAAAGAGCGGCGCAGACCACTTTCTTCTATCTTCTTATCGAGCAATTCCCAATTAGTCATAGGCATACTCCTTTCTATATATTGTAGCACAATCGGCTACATCTACATAATACAGATGTCGACGCCCATTGTCAAGCCATTTTAAAAAATTTGTTGAATTTTTATCTACCATCATATATACTTTAGGCTACAAAGGGGGTACAAATTATGGATATTGGCGAAAGGATAAAGGCTCGGCGCGAGGAACTGGGTATGACGCAGGACGAACTTGCTCGTGCCGTCGGCTACAAGTGGCGGTCATCAATCAACAAGATAGAACTGAACGCACAACACCTGCCACAGAGAAAGATAGAAGAGATTGCGAAAGCCTTGAAGACCACGCCATCTTACATAATGGGGTGGGAAGAT
>JAZOQL010000149.1:0-3468 GCA_045656065.1 Rikenellaceae bacterium
CGGTGGCGGTCGCCGCAGTTACGGTGGCGGCGGTGGCTATAGCAGTAGCTCAAGCGGTGGCGGTGGGGGTAGCAACAGCGGTAGCACGGTAAACGTTTCAGCTAACATCAGCGCGGCACAGCAAAAGGGACAGTCGATGACCGATTACTACAAAAAGATGGCGGCGAATGCCAAAAAGAATAAAGGCAAAGTTTGGGGAAATAACTGGAGCAGATAAATGACATTTTGGCAAAAAGCGAGAAGGGCAATAAAGAGGTTCTTTAGCGGTGGCTCAAGCAAAGGCTCAAGCAATTCGGGCGGCGGGCGCAGTACCAGTAACAGCAATTCTGGCGGCGGCGCATATAGAAGCAATGTCAGTACAAGCCAATACGGTACGACCGCATCTTATAGACGTGCCTTAATCAAGCAGAGGAAAGAAAAAGAAGAGAAAGACCGAAAAGTCCGCGAAGCGTTCAAGGCTTCAACGCCGACCGCACAGAAGACCGTAAAAGAAAAAGCGCAGGAAGTGCGGGAAAGCGAAGCGTTTAAGAAAGCCAAAGAGAACCAAGCGCCTATTAAAAAAGCGACTCCGCCTGCTATTAAGCACAAGTCCACGGCGCTCGGCACTCTTTCGACAAAGGAAGTAAAGAAGCGCGAAGCACAGAAAGCCGCTTTCCAAGCGAACCGTAAAGAGCAGTCAAGGGCGGCGGATAAACTGAAACCGCTCATTGACAAGAAGTACGATGCGAGTACCAAAGAGGGCAGACAGCGCATCAAGAGCGGGGAATACGCAAGCGACCCTAATGTTATGAAGTACGAGGCTCTCAAGCACCCAGTAGCGTCATCGTTAGCGCGTGGCGGCTTGAGCGGTACAACATTCGGACTTTCTGAACTTGCCATTCAGAAACTACCGAAGAGCAAGGAAGTGGCTGAAGCCGAGCGGGTCTATCAAGCCAACAAGAGCAAGGGCGCAGAGTTTGCGGGCGAGATAGCAGGTTCGCTTGCATCGTTTGGGCTTACGGGCGGTCTGTCAAAAGAGGCGGTCGCGAAAGTCGCGCCGAAAACTACGGCAAGGCTTGGCGAGAGTGCAACAGAATTTCTTGCAAGGAACGGTCTTGTAAGAAGAGCGGCAGAAAAAGAAGCGCTCCGCAAACTTGGCACGACAGCTACCAAAGAAGAGATAGAGCGTTTTGCAAGGGCGAGAGCGGCTAAACTCGTGGCGGCTGTCGGCGAGGATGCGGCAATCAACATTACTACTGGTGCTATATCTGACGCGGCTCACGCGTGGATTGAGAGCGACGACCCGATTGGATTTGCAAAGAACTTGGGCGAGAGCGCGCTTATGAACGTTGCGCTCGGTGGCGTTACGTCAGCCGTCCCTGCGTTAAGAGGCAAAAACAACCTCGCTTCTGAAGCGCTTGCAGAAAGAGCGGCACAGAGGGCGGCTCGCAACCTTGACGACGCGAGAGGTATCGTTGAGTTCCCACCAAGAGAAGCAGGCATAGATGTAGTCAATCCTGACCTCGAAAGACCGCGTGGCGTTGTAGAAATCGGCAGACCAGAAGAGGGCATCGACGTTATCAATCCTGACCTCGAAGCGAGAACGCCTCGCGTTGAGGACGATGCCGTTAATAGAGAACTTAACGAACTCGCTGACGAGGTCGAAGCGGATGCGGCAAAGGAGAAGCCAAAGGTCACTCTTAATAGAAAGAGGAAGACTGATTTAATCCTGCCGAACGAGAAGCCACAAGCAGAGAGGTTGAAACCGCTAAACGAAAGAATTGCCGACGCAGACGACTTTGACGAGTTCGTAAAGACGAACGCAAAGAACAAGGATGCCAAAGAGTATGTTAAGTCAAACAAGATGTCGGGCTTAAAGGACTTGTGGCGCGATAAGAGAATTGCCAAGCATAAAAAAGGCATACGAAAGGTCAGCATAGAAGAAGCGAATGCCGCAACCCGCAAGGCGATTCCTGAAAACGTGCTTGACGGGTGGTTCAAGAGCGAGAACTCGCAGTACAAGCCTCGTCTGGTAGATGCGATTGCTAAAGACCCCGATGCCGTCAACGCAGGGATGAATGTTGCTTATCACAATTATGTGAACGCCAATCCCGAATCGCATTTGTCTTTCGATGAGTGGCTGAACACTCCGCAGAAAATGTATCGCGGCACACACGGGCAGAATACCATAGATGAAGACATTTTCCTTGCATATACACCTGACCGAAAGATTGCGGAGAAGCACGCGGGCAAGAGCGAAAATGCTCGTATAGAGGAAATCGAAGTCAAGCCAATCGACACGCTCGGCAGTTATCAGACGACAGTAGAGCAGGAGTTCCTCGTTCCAAAGTCCACTCTTGAAAATGCAGATATTAAGGCAGAAAGCCTGAACGCCAAGCCATCAAGCGTGGCAGAGCAGTATAACTTGGACGATGTCGTTCCGTTTACGAGCGAAGAGCCGAAAGCGGCAGACGACTTCCCGTTTGCGACTGTTGACGAGGCGATGCCGTCCACAAGCCCTAAAACTACGGCGGAAAACGAAGCAAGGGCAGGGCTTGAAAAGAGGGCTGAACAACTTGCCGAGCAGAAGCCGAAAGAGGCTGACGACAGCCTAAAGGTGAACGAGGTTTCGGGTGACAAGCCAATAAGCGGCAAGACTACATCGGGCGTAGACCAAGTCAGAAGCGCTTACGAATATAACAACGGTGAAAAGGTCGAGGGCGGCACGCTGACATCTTGGAACGAAGCGTGGAAAGCATCAAAGGAATATTCTGCAAGCCACGCAACTGGCGAGAAGAACAGAATGTCCAAAGTAGCCGTATCGCAGTTGAACGCTATGGATTCCGAAGCAGAAAGAGAACTGCGTCAGAGATTGGCGGACAGCGGTGAACTCAACTACGACGCAATCGACACGCCCGAATTGTATGACAAAATCGCCAAACAGATGCGCGACGACCCTGACCGTTGGGTCAAGGATATGATTGAAATCAACGAGGGCGGCGCTCTCGATTTCAGAAGCACTCCTGAATGGCAGGCTCGTGTCCAGTACATTATGGGTACTGTAGACCCGTCTGCGGATGCGGCATCCGAGATTGCATATACAGAGGCGTTCAAGTTGGCACAGAACATCTCAAGCAAGGGTGGTCAGACGCTCAACTTGAGAAGAAACTTTGTGCATCTGACACCGATGGGCAAAAGGGACGCAATACTCGATGACCTTATAAACATCCTCGACAAATCAAAAGGATTCCGAAAGAACCACCCAAAGATGAACTCTCTGGGCAAGTTCGACAAGCGCGAGTACATAAGGAATTTCCTGATGGAAGACGACGCTATCAAGGACGGAGTGCAGAAACTTGTTGAAACGAACGACCTCGACAGCGTGAGTGAAGCGTTCACAGAACTGATGCTGAACGTCAACAAGAAGAACCCGAAAGCGGGCTTCGATGTCTTGCAGGAACTCCGTTATCTGAATATGCTCGGCAACCC
>JAZOQL010000150.1:0-3902 GCA_045656065.1 Rikenellaceae bacterium
ATATCGAAGTTAGATCTATCAACACCCTCTTTTTCAAGCAATTCGACGATTTTGTTTTCATCGCCAAACAGCACGATACGGGTATCGTGATCCACTGCATTCAATGCGAGAACGGCTCCCGAAACTACAGCTTCGGGAGCGAAATCTCCGCCCATTGCGTCTACACCTATTTTTCTCATATCATTCTGAGTTAGGTAAGACTTCGGGTACTATTCCACTTTCTTTTCGATAGCCAAACGACCGCGATAGAATCCGCATTCCGGGCATACACGGTGAGCCAACACCGGTGCGCCACAGTTCGAGCAAGTTGATACGGTCGGAGCTGTTGCTTTGTAGTGAGTTCTTCTTTTGTCTCTTCTTGTTGAAGAGATCTTGTGCTTAGGATGTGCCATCTTTCTATTAGTTTATTTGTTATTTCTTTTCGTTATCTTGTACGCTTTGTTTCAGCGCAGCTAATTTTGCCATATTTTCTTCATTGAGTCCCACTTCCGCATTTGCGTCGTCTGACTCTTCCGGGAACATTTCGTCGAACTCCTCTACCGTAACCGATCTGAAGCACGAAACCACATCTTGATTACAATCCTCAGGATTCGGGTGCACTACCTGAAACGGCAGACTCAGACACACCGTATCATAGATATAGTCTGTCAGGTCGAGCGAATCATCTTCGGGCGTGAGCCACAATACATCTTGGTCATCATCACAACTTTGTCCCGAAGTTTTAACAACCAGTGGTTGTTCTATATGCACAGGCATTTGAAAAACGTCAAGACAGCGATCGCATTCGACATTCAGTGTTCCGTCAATTTGAAGTGAAAGTTCCATTTGGCGGCCTGTTTTTTCGATTGACACCTTAACATTCAGTGCAGCATCGACAATTCTATCCGTTTCTTTTTCCTGAAAAAACGAACCGTCAATCACGAAATCAAATTCGTGACTGCCCACAGAAAGCCCCTTATAATCAATCGAATAACCTCTTTTCTTCATCTCTTTTCTCTTCCTTCCATTCTCCTCCCATTCTCACTTTTTCCCTCTCTTCGCCAAAATTTGGCCACACTTCTATCGTGCAAAGGTAATGATTTTTATCGAATTTACAATAATTTCCAACAAAATAAACTTTCATCTGGCAAATACAATTTGATAAAGGGCTAACAAAAAATAACTTAACCACACTTTTTTTCATAACACACAGCAACTATCACAAACTATTATAGTGCTATTGAAAAATATTATCCTGTTTTTGAGTTCAACCCTACCCAAAATTGAGTATCTTTGCGTGTGTAAAAGATGATTTGAGATGTACGATATAATTGACAAACTCGAAAGAGAACACCGACTCGACAAAGATGAATTCACAACGCTGCTGAGCAATATCAACTTGCAGGTTTTGACCGAATTAACATCGAGAGCCAACCGTTGCGCAGTCGAGCGTTTCGGGCGGAATATCTTTGTTCGAGGACTCATCGAGATATCGAACATCTGTCGCAACGATTGTCTTTACTGCGGAATCAGGCGCAGCAACAAAAATCTCGAACGATATAGATTGACTCCCCAACAAATTATCGACTGTTGTGAACAAGGGCACAATGCGGGATTCCGCACATTTGTTCTGCAGGGCGGCGAGAACACAATCTTATCCAGAGAGCAAATCTGCCACTTGGTTAGCGACATCAAGAATCGCTTCCCCGACTCGGCTGTAACACTATCTTTGGGCGAATGGGAATATGACGACTACGCAGCATTTCGTGCAGCTGGTGCCGACAGATACTTGCTAAGACACGAAAGCGCAACTGAGGAGCACTACGCCCGATTGCACCCCGCCGAAATGTCGTGGAGTCACCGTATGGAATCGCTGCGACAACTGCGCAAGTTAGGTTTTCAGACAGGGTGCGGAATGATGATTGGCAGTCCGTTCCAGACCATAGAGCATTTGGCAAACGACCTGATGTTCATTCAGGAGTTCAAGCCCCAGATGATTGGCGTGGGGCCGTTCATTGCACAATCTGAAACTCCGTTTGCAGAGTACCCCAACGGGTCGATTGACCAAACTCTGGCAGTTGTGGCAATATGCAGATTGCTGCACCCCGACGCACTGATACCATCAACTACGGCGCTCGGCTCGATTGCCGCAGAGGGTCGCACTCGAGGCATTCTCGCCGGAGCAAATGTCGTTATGCCCAACCTGTCACCTGAAGATGTCCGCAGCAAATATGCAATCTATGACCACAAACTCGCAAGTCACGCCGAGGCGGTCGAAGGTCTGAAACTTTTGGCAGAACAACTTGCCGAAATCGGCTACAAGATAAGTTTCGAGCGTGGCGATTACTCAAGCAAACATTAATTTTGAAACAATATAAATTTTAAACAAATATGTATAATCCGAAATCTCCCAATGCCGTAGAATTCATCGATGATGCCGAAATTCTCGACACACTGAAATACGCTGAGGAAAATTGTGAAAACAGAGCCTTGATTGAAGATATTCTTCGCAAAGCCGCAGAAGGCAAAGGTATTTCACACCGAGAAGCAGCTGTATTGTTAGATTGCAAATTGCCCGACCTGAATGAAAAAATGTTCAAGTTGGCGCGCGAAATCAAACAGAAACTCTACGGAAACCGCATAGTGATGTTTGCGCCATTGTATTTGTCAAACTATTGTGTAAATGGTTGTGTGTATTGTCCCTATCACGGCAAGAACAAAACCATTAAACGTAAAAAGTTGACTCAGGAAGAGATTGCTCGCGAAGTTATCGCGCTTCAAGATATGGGACACAAGCGTCTGGCTCTGGAGGCTGGCGAACACCCGACAATGAATCCGATTGAGTACATTCTCGAAAGTATCGACACGATATACAACATTCACCACAAAAACGGAGCCATCCGCCGTGTGAACGTAAACATCGCAGCAACTACGGTTGAGAACTACACAAAACTCAAAGACGCAGGCATCGGTACATATATTCTGTTCCAAGAGACCTACAACAAGAAGAACTACGAAGCACTTCACCCGACCGGCCCCAAGAGCGACTACGCATACCACACCGAGGCAATGGACCGCGCTATGCAGGGCGGCATTGACGACGTAGGCATCGGCGTACTGTTTGGTCTGGAGACATACAGATATGATTTCGTAGGCTTGATGATGCACGCAGAACACCTCGAAGCAGTCTTCGGCGTAGGTCCGCACACAATCAGTGTTCCGAGAATCTGTCCCGCAGACGACATCGACATCAATACATTCAAGAACGTAGTTCCAGATGAAGTGTTCTGCAAAATCGTAGCCGTAATTCGCATCACTGCCCCATATACAGGTATGATTGTTTCAACACGCGAATCACAAAAAACAAGAGAAAAGGTATTGGATTTGGGCGTATCACAACTCAGCGGCGGCTCGCACACCAGCGTAGGCGGTTACAACAACCCCGAAGAGTATGACGAAAGTACAGCTCAATTTGATGTCAGCGACCGTCGCACACTCGACCAGGTTGTAGGCTGGCTTTTGGACCTGGGCTATATTCCGAGTTTCTGTACAGCGTGCTACAGATTGGGCAGAACAGGCGACCGCTTTATGTCTCTTTGTAAAAACGGTCAGATAATAAACTGCTGCCACCCCAATGCACTTATGACACTTACCGAATATCTTACGGACTATGCAAGTGACAGAACAAAGGAAATAGGCTTTAAGATGATTGAACAGGAAATTGAAAAAGTAACAAGCGAAAAGGTTAAGGCAATTGCAAAGCAAAATATTGTTGATATCAAAAATTCCAACCGCCGTGACTTCAGATTCTGATAAATCGGAGTGATAATTATGAATGATCTTAACAAAACACCTTCGGGTGAAAGAGTCCATATTTCATTTTTCGGTCTGAGAAATGCCGGAAAATCAAGTCTTGTAAATGC
>JAZOQL010000151.1:0-20227 GCA_045656065.1 Rikenellaceae bacterium
TGGGTCGGGTTGGGGTAGCCTAACCAGGTGATGATTTCGCCTACAAGTGAGAGGAACGGCTTGAAGAGTATCAGTGCCCAGATTACGCCGAACACGTTGAACAGTGTGTGCGAGAGCGCAGCGCGGCGAGCATTTGGCGAGCCGACCGATGCTGCGATGTTGGCAGTAATCGTAGTACCGATGTTTTCACCCAAGACCATTGCTGCGGCCATACTGAACGGAATCCAACCCAAACTCATCATAATGAGTGTCAGAGCCATCGTAGCGCTCGACGATTGCAGCACGAGGGTCAATATCGTACCCACGGCAAGGAATATCAGTACCGAACCGAATCCGTAATTAGCCCACTCCGTAATGAATGAGAGGACTTCCGGGGTCTGTTTAAGGTCGGGTACCGAGTTTTTCATCAGCGATAATCCCAAGAACAACAGGGCAAATCCGATGATAAATTCGCTGATGTTTTTGTACTTTTCTTTTTTTGAGATGCTGAGTATAAAGCCGATTGCCATAAGGGGGACTGCGAGTATTGAGATGTCAGCCTTGAATCCAAGCAGTGAAATCAGCCACGCTGTAACCGTAGTACCGATGTTGGCTCCCATAATTACTCCGAAAGCCTGAGTCAGTGTCAGCAGGCCTGCATTTACAAACCCTACTACCATTACGGTTGTAGCGCTCGATGATTGGATAATGGACGTGATACCGAGTCCTGTCAAAATTCGTTTTAATGAGTTTGATGTCATTGCTTCGAGAAATTTGCGCAGTCTGTGACCAGCGGTCTTTTGCAATCCCGAACTCATTAAATTCATTCCATAAAGGAACATTCCTAACGCTCCGATTAGCGTGAAAATTTGTAATACCATAGGTTGATAAATTTATTTTTGTTTGTTATTTTTTGGAAACAAAAAATGCCCTCGCAGAATAGGGCACAGCATAACGTATTATAATATTTGAAATTTGAGAGCGCAGAAACCAAACCGACCTGACAGAGCCGTTTATAGTATGGTGATATTTGAAAAACACTTCTCATATTCGGCCACAAAGATAGAATAATTATTTATTTTGCGCAAGATTTTTGCAAAAAAAAACATTCTGCACATCAAAGTGCAGAATGTTCTCTTTACTTCTTGTTGAAAAAGAAGATTGGTTCTACTTTTTTACAGTAACCTTCTTTTCTTTAATCTTAGCCTTCTTACCTGTCAATTGACGCAGATAGTAGATTCTTGCACGTCTAACAATACCGACTTTGTTTACTTCGATGCTTTCGATGTGTGGTGAGTAGAGCGGGAAAATACGTTCAACACCTACACCGTCAGAGATTTTGCGGATAGTGAAAGTTTGAGTTATACCTGCACCTTTGCGTTGGATTACGATACCGCGGAAACTTTGCAGACGTCCTTTGTTACCTTCAACGATTTTATAGGTAACTGTAATAGTGTCACCACTTTTAAAGTTTGGCAACTCTTTCTTTTCCCAAAATGCGTTTTGGGCGATTTTAATAAGTTCGTTCATTTCAACTAAGTTATTTAACGTGGGGAATATTACGAGCAATCATTTGGCTTCATAAGAGATTCCTTCCACCAATTCAGGCTGCAAAGGTAAGAAACTTTTTTCGATTTCAAAAATCATTTCACCTTTTTTTGTACAGACCGAGTGATTTTCTGCTCGGAATGAGTCTTTTATATAAAAAAAATACACCTGTTTAGACCTAAGTTTAAACAGGTGTAAAACCTATGAATAGAAATTTTGCCGAATTATTCAGCCTTGTCGAGTCTGATTGAAACTGCAGCAGGACCCTCCTTAAGCAGGATTTTGCCCTTAATAGTCTTGTAACCAGCCTTTGTTACAGTGATTTCAACAGAGTCTTGTGGAAATTGTTGGAATTGTTTTTGTGCACCTTTCTGAGCAACCAATTGGATTTTTTCAGAGAAATCTTTGCCTTTCAATTCAACTACTACGCCATCTGGAGAGATTCTGTTCTTGGTATCAACTGCCATAAACAAGACCAATGACTTAGGAAATGCGTTAGCAGGAAGTTGTTGAACTGCTACCGGGAAACCGGTCGGAGGAATCTGAATGTTGATTCTTTGTTGTGGTTGAGCGAATGAGCACAACATAACCACTGCTGCTGCGAAGAACGCAACAATTGAGAATTTTTTCATCTTTCTGTATGTTTTTTTTATTAACAAGGACAGCCCGCTAAAGGCTGTCCTTAGGTTGTTTTAGTTCAAATTATTTCTTGTAGAACGGAGGTCTAACAACTTGAGCTTTCAATTGTTTGCCGCGAACCACGATGTTGATTTCGCTGCCTGTCTTAGAGAATGGAGTAGCTACGTAAGCCAAACCTACTGCCTTCTTCATTGACGGAGACATTGTACCTGATGTAACGTGACCGATGATATTGCCTTCGTTATCAGCGATTTCATAGCCGTGACGAGGAATGCCTCTGTCGATCATTTCAAAGCCTACGAGTTTGCGTTTAACGCCTTCAGCTTTCAGTTGTTCCATCTTTTCTCTGTCGATGAACGGTTTGTTGTCAACGAACTTAGTGATCCAGCCCAGACCTGCTTCGATAGGAGATGTTGTGTCGTCGATATCGTTACCGTAGAGGCAGAAGCCCATTTCGAGACGCAAAGTGTCGCGTGCGCCCAAACCGATGTTCTTCAGACCGAATTCTTTACCAGCTTCCCACATAGCGTTCCACAATGTAGCAGCATCTTCCTTCGGAATGTAGATTTCGCAACCACCAGCACCTGTGTAACCTGTGATAGAGAGGATAGCATCTTTAACGCCACCAACTTCAGTTACGCAGAATGTGTAGTATTCCATATCTTCAACCGGTTGGTTACACATCTTTTGAACGAGTTTCATAGCCAACGGACCTTGGATAGCCAATTGAGCTACATCGTCAGATGCGTTGTAGAGTTCTTTGTCTTTACCAACTTGCATACCCATTTCCTGACCGTGTTTGCTGATCCAAGCCCAGTCTTTGTCGATGTTTGCAGCGTTGATAACCAACAGGTAAGTTTCTGCATCAAAACGGTAAACCAACAAGTCGTCAACGATACCGCCTTGACCGTTAGGCATACAAGTGTATTGTACCTTACCGTCGTACAAAGCAGCTACGTCGTTAGTTGTGATTTTTTGGAGCAGTTCCAAAGCTTTAGGACCTTTAACCCAAACTTCGCCCATATGGCTAACGTCAAATACACCTGCAGCTTCGCGAACGGTTGTGTGTTCATCAGTGATGCCTGAGAATTCGATAGGCATATTGTAGCCGGCAAATTCAGCCATTTTGGCGCCAGCTTCAATGTGATAGTTAGTAAACGGAGTAGTTTTCATATTTCTAAAAATTAATTTTCAGTTTGGTGCAAAGGTACAAGTTTTATTGCAAATTATACCATTTTTCCCTTTTTTTATTGACATTATTTTTTCGGCTCACAATTATCTGTTTTGACTATGTGTGTTTGTCTACGAAATATGAGGTTTGGTCTATTAAATTTGAAAATGAATTTTAAAAGGTCTAATTTTGCCGCTGTATTTGAAAAGGTCTTATCTATTTAACGAGTCTTAGTTTTGAACTAAAACCAGCTCTCTTTTGAGCCTGTCTTCTATTGAATGACAGGCTTTTTTTTGTTTCGTATGAGAGAAAATTTTGTGAAAAAATTATCCCAAACGAATGTTTTTTGTTATGAAGTGAAACTATTATTTGTATAAAATTTTAACATTGTGAATATTATTTGATGTTAAAATGAAGAGAAATTGAATATTTTTTTGGAAATGTTGTGTGATTTTAAAATTTTTTGTATATATTTGGCAGTGAAAACTCTAAAACATACTGCATGACAAATGAATACTTTTGATTTCCAAAAAAATGTAGAAACCGAAACATCTGAGGAGGTTTATTCTAAATCTATCCGTGCAGGTCATCGTACCTATTTCTTCGATGTGAAGTCGACTCGCGGTGGAGACTACTATCTCACTATTACAGAAAGTCGTAGAAAACTTGGTAAAGATGGTTCGGCAACCTTTGACAAACACAAAATTTATCTTTACAAAGAGGATTTTGAAAAATTCCACAACGGACTTGATGAAGTGGTAAACTACATCAAGGTGCACAAACCCGAGTTTTTCGAATCTAACAAAAGTGAAGTCCCGGAATTGTCTATCGACGAGGAGTTCGACAAATTGTAGCGCGAACACCCGTGAATTCGGGAAATGTTGTTGTGTCTGAGTTAGTTGATTTATGTTGCAAATGGGTGTGGCAACAATGTTGATTGACTTTAGGTGTCAAACAGATAAAAAGATTCCGCCCGATAATACTGTTTTTGTTGTTTAATTGGTTGGCAATAGCGGCATTTACTCCCTTAATTCACTACAATATCGGGCGGAGTCTTGTTTTTTTCAGCTGTGTTACTCTTTTCTGAATCGCCATATCAGCGAATGGCCGTTGTGACTCAGGCGGCATTCTTTGTCTGAAATGGGTTGAATATCGTCATACGCAATTGGAACCAAAATCTCGCCTCGGTATTCGACCAATCCCCACAAACGGTTTTTCGACACCTTGAATATCCCCGTCGAGTATTTGATTACCGAGTCAAATTCACCGCCTATTCGCTTTCCGGTCAGGGTGCGCAGAGTCCATTTGCTGCCGCGTCTGAATGCGAACATTCCGCACTCGGCAGGTGACAGCACTTCGTTGTATTCTATGGGCACTATCTCCTCGCCCAATTTGTTAATCACGCCCGACCTGTCGCCGATTTTCACAATGGCATAACCCTCATAAATGTCCTCGGCTGAAGTGTATTTGAATTGGGTCAGCGGATTTCCTTCCCGGTCGATGTATCCATACATACCGTCGAGTTTGGCTGTGGCCACGTTTTCGTGGTATGCGCCTACGGAGTCGTATGCTCCTTTTGGTTTGGGTTTTGGGCTGCACATAAGTTGATTGAGTTCGGCAATCATATTCAAATCGCCCACATTGAGTCCAGCATCGATTCTCAGATATAATTCTTTGTTGATGGCTCCGCCTTTGTGTGCCGATTCGAGAGCTCGTTTTAGTTTATTGAAACTACTCAACGAGCCGTCAATCTCAGGTGAGAGAATCCCCAGCGAGCTGAGCATAGCTATGACCGCTACGGCTAAAAGGGCTTTCGAATCTGTATTATAATTCATCTCAGACAGTCGGCTCAATCGGCTGTAGTCGGTGAGTTTTATTCTGCCATCGGATTGAATGATAATGTTTTGTGGTTTGATTTTCCCGTGACATATTCTGGCTGAAGATATAATCTTTGCAGTTTCGATTAGTTTCACTGCCAACTCAATCATCTCTTCGGGAGTATGCGTTTGCTGCTCGAGCCAGTGTTTCAGCGTTTCGCCCTGAGGTATTTGTTCGAGCGTGAAACTGCGACTGACACATCGGCCATCAATGGTCGAAACCGCCAGCTCGTTGTGGTGGAATTCATATCCCACAAGGGCATCGCAATCGAGCGCCGAGAGCAACATTGCGCGATTTTGACATCGAGATAAATGCTCATAATCATCATCGGCAAATACCGACATCTTGTATTGTGTTTTTGCTCGGACTACTCTGAAATTTACGATATCCTCTTCGCACGAGAATATAATCGGGCTGTTTTGCCACTCGCAGAGTCTGATTCCAACAAGCCGATTCAGAGAACTTGATAGTGATTTAACCGAGTCGATAATGTCATTTGTTGAAATTTTCATCTTCGATACTAATTTAATACTCCCATCAAATGAACGTTGAACTTACCGTGCCGATGCTAAGCATCTGTAACAGCCCGAATATCGAGGCATTGAAACTCATAGCTCGGAATTGCGATTCGGCGCTGACGTTGTTGATTTCAGCAATATCCTGATTATAACACTGAGGCATAATGCTCGACATATCGAACAGCAGCTCGGCATAGCGATTGCCTCGGAATGCAGCCTTGTCCACAGGAAAGAGCACTGACTCGGGCTCGGAGTCGGAACTTATGTGTATGTTCATCAGTGTGACCTCGCCTTGAGCCGTTCTGAGCGATTTTATTCTTTGGGCTGCGGCCAGCAACTCCATATTCGAGCCGTCAGAACTCTCGCCATCTGTGATGTTAAAGACAATGGGAGGCAGCGACTCGTGTGGCATCTTGTCTAAAATTTTGGAAATCAGGCGTGCAGCTTCGTTCAGCGCAAGGTGCATTGGTGTGCAGCCCTCGGCTCGCGGTTTTATCCAACAGCGTTGCGTGATTGTCGATACATAGTGGCGACCGTCGGGCAATCGGCGGGGTACGTCATAATGAACTGTCTCTGTTTCGAGTGCATCAATCTGTGCAGGAGTAAGAAATTCACAATCAGCACTCTCTCCCAGCAGTTGCACTGTGCGATTGTCATAGTAACCAAATATTGCAATTTTGAAATAATCTCTGTAACCGTTTTCTCGGAGTGACCTGTTGAGAATCTCTCCGAGGGTGCGATTTATCATTAAGGATAGAATCTCGGCCTTTGATCTAAGTTTGCCGTTAAATGGTATCTGTTCGAGCATCGACCCAGATAGGTCCAACATAAATAGAAATACAGCAGGTGTTTTTGTGGTTATTCGGCGATGGGGAGCTCTACCTATTTTCATAACTTGTATCGGAAATTTATGGTAATATGTTTAAATTGGCAATTCCACAAATTCCCAATTCACTGCATCGGAACTCACTCTGACAACATTTTTCCTATACATTTCGACATATTTGTATTGGCAGAAATCTATCCGCACTCTGCACATTTTGTCAATAATCAGATTTCTACCTGTGAAATTTACCAGAGCATATTCGCCTACGAACGCCTCGGCCATATCGAATATCGGAGCCGAGAACTCTCCCTCAGAGTCTTCATATCCGAATCGGCCTGCCCGCGAAAATAGACTCAGTTCGCCGTTTGGTTCTGTGCGGAGCGAACATAGTCGGCTCAGCAGCTTGGGTAGCTCATCAATCTCTGGGGTAGGCGAGTCGAGTAATTCGACCAACTCGACCAAATGTGTCTTGCCCAAACTTAGCCATTGCTCGGTGAGGTAGTTTGCGATTGTTCGGTCGGCAATCAGCGGAGTGGTAGTCCAATCGGTCTGGTCGAAGAGGGTGGGATAGTCTGCTGCTGCGTGCAGAGTGGCCGAAATGACAACTATCGAGTAATCGTCCGTATGCTCGCCAAATTCGAGCATATCGCGCAGTGGGTGTTGAAAATCGTGCGTACCCAATTCGCAGGAATACTTCGTCTCAAGACTGGGAACAAATATACCGTCATAATCCACCAACATCATTTTGCCCGAGTCGGCTATCACAATATTGTCGAATTTCAGGTCGCCGTGTGCACAGCGGTTTGTTTTCAGCCACAGTGCCATACGGTCGAACTCCTCAGCAAGTTGTTTCACTCTGAGCCGGTCGCCCGCTCTGCACGCACGTTTGAGTGTCGAGCCGAGAGTCTCGCCCTCAATCCACTCCATCAACACTGCGGGATACCAATCACCCTTGCCGTAGTCGTTAAATACGTACAACTCACTCTCAAGCAGCGCAAATCGTATGAATGGCGACTCCTTTGACTCGAGTCTTGACAGATAGTCGATGGCGTGTTGATTGTCTGCTGTCGAGCGATTATACCTCCGGGTGAAACACTTTAGAGCCATCGGTTTGTCATCGACAATGACTTTGAATATTACCGAAAAATTGCCCGAAATCATATATGGTTTTCCTGACTCATTCAGCGGCAGAGATACCGATGTCAATGTGCGGAACGAACCATACCTGTCTGTTATTGCTTCGATGTAGTTGTGAATATTAGGCCACAATTTCCAGCAGCGATTTACTCGGGATTGTATCCGAAATTATCCAACATTTTTTCGTTATTTCTCCATTCGTCGCCCACTTTGACGTGCAACTCGAGGTAGACCTTCTTGCCCAGGAATTTCTCGAGTTCGATGCGGGCTTCGGTGCCGACCTTTTTGAGCATCTGTCCGCGGTGGCCAATCAGAATGCCCTTTTGCGATTGACGCGAACAGTAAATCAGTGCCGAGATGCGGTCTATCGTAGCCGACTCCTTATACTCCTCAATTACGACCTCCGTAGAGTAGGGTACCTCCTTATCATAGTTGAGAAATATCTTTTCTCGGATAATTTCAGATGCAAAGAAACGCATTGTGCGGTCGGTGAGCGTATCCTCTGGGTAGTAGGGCTCGCCCTCGGGCAGCAACTCTACAATCCTGTCGAACAGACCTCCGATATTGAAACTCTGTATTGCTGATACGGGAACAACCTTTGCCTGAGGCAACATCTTGTGCCACCACTCGACCAATTGTTCCAGACCTTCAGGGTCGGTCAGGTCTATCTTGTTTATCACCAGCAGAACTGGAATGTCGGTCATCTTGAGCTTGTCTAAGAACTCGACGTGTTTATCGGGTTGCTCGACGGTGTCGGTTACGTACAATATGACGTCGGCATCGCGCAATGCGCCATTGACAAAGCGCATCATCGACTCGTGTAACTTGTAGTTTGGTTTCAAGATGCCCGGCGTGTCAGAGTAGACAATCTGAAAGCCGTCGCCATTCACTATGCCCATTATTCTGTGGCGAGTAGTTTGTGCCTTCGAGGTTATAATGGAGAGTCGTTCGCCGACTAACGCATTCATCAGGGTCGATTTACCGACATTCGGATTGCCGATTATGTTTACAAATCCGGATTTCATTATTTATCTGTTTGTTAGTGTTTTAAATTGAGGGTATATCTGTATTGCTGTCAAACCAGTCGTCGCGAGCTCGCAGCACCTGTTCCACGACATCTCTCACACAGCCTCGGCCTCCGGGGAATCCCGAAACATAACGCGATGTAGCTTTAACTTCAACTGCTGCGTCATTCGGGCATACGGGCATTCCTACGACCTTCATCGGAGCTACGTCCGGAATATCGTCGCCTACGTACATAACCTCTTCGGGCGAGAGATTGTGTTTCTGCATAAAATCGGTTATTGCTGCAAGTTTCTCGTTGCAACCAAGATATATATCTTCTACGCCCATAAGACCAAATCGACGTGTGATGCTCTCGCCGCGACCGCCTGTGATTATGGCTACTTTGTAGCCTCGTTTTATGGCCGATACCACAGCAAAGCCATCTCGTGCATAGTAGGTTCGTATGAAATCCGTATCAAGACCCACCGACAGGCTGCCGTCGGTAAAAACTCCGTCGACATCAAATGCGAATGCTCGCACCAGGGCAATATCCTCTTTAAAGTTTCCCATTAGTTATTTTGTTTGTAATCAGTTCATAAACATCGCGCCACTCGGGAGCCGACTGCTCAAGTAGCGACAAGTGATTTTCAATTGTATTCCAGTCGCCTCTTGCTGCGGGGCCGCTCTGCAACAAGGCTGCGTCAGGTGACTCGAGCGCCTTCTGTGCAGTCTCGGCAATCAGCGGATTCAGCAACTGGGCGTCAATCCCCCCGATTCGGGCTATCTCCTGAGCGGCTACGTACATTCGATTGACAAAATTGCACGCAAAGACTGCCGACAGATGGTACATTCGTCTCATCTCGTAGCTCGAACGAATGACATTCGACGAGAGCTGTTCGGCTAATGCGGCTAACTCTTCGAGTCTCGATTCCGACTCGACCATCAATGGTATGTTCCAGAAATCTACGCTGCGACCCTTTGTGAATGTCTGTAACGGGTAGAATACACCTCTGACTGCTCCCTCACACTTTATCTCCTCTATCGAGCGGCTGCCTGCCGTATGTACTACGAGTGCTCCGCGTTTGACTCTGAGTTGTCGACTCACCTCATCTATCGCTCGGTCTGAGACCGAAATCACGTAGAGGTCGCCCTCGGTAATGCTCTCCAAATCGGTGCAACACTCCACTCCGAAATCTGCTGCGAGTTCGGCTGCGCGTTGGCTGTCCCGACACCACACTGCGCTCAGCACGCCGACTTCAGACAATCTTCTGCCCAGCGCTTCAGCAACAGCACCTCCGCCAATCAACACTACACGCTCAATCATATCTCCCTTAGACTCAGTTATTCAGATTTAATATTTTTAATCAAGGTATTCGATTCAAGATTCCGAATACTTTGTGAAAAGCTATTCAAAATGTCCGATACATTCTGCAAATCGCCCTCCTCTTTCAGACCCGAGTGTGCCATACCCGACCGTTCTACGCGTTCGATTACGTCATAGACCCTCAGTGTGCTGACATCTACGCCCGGAATATAATAGCGACTCTTCTTGTCCGAGACCGTTACGACCTTAACCAGTCCGGCCTTTTCCAGCTCGAACAGCGCATCGCGAACCAGACGCACCGACAGATTCTCAGATTGAGCTATGTCATCGGCCGAGACCTCGCCACTGTCGTTCAGAAAGTTGCTGACAATAGAGTACATCACTGTCACCATCACCTTTTTACGATAGTGGTAGCTCATCTTCGAGGCTATTCTTTCGTAGATATACTTATCGGCGTTTTGGAATGCAAAGGTCAGTTCGGCACCCACAAGCATAATCAGCCAGCTGAGCTGCACCCAAATCAGGAAGAGTGGAATGGCTGCAAAACTACCATACAGCACGTTGTAGCCCGAAACCAGACCCTGTGATTTCAGATAGACAAACTGCAATATCTGTAGCACCGTACCTGTGATTATCCCCGATTTTACTGCACCCGACAGTTTTACATTTGTGCTGGGCATAACGTAGTAGAGGAACGAGAATGTTATCCACGAGACTACGTAAGGCAGCAGTTTGAACAGACCCTCGACAAAGTGTGAGATTCCGTACTTCGAGCCCAAATCCGCAGCATACTCCTTCAAATAAATCGAGAGCGTTACTGACAAAACCAACAGAATGGGGACTATGAATATCAGTGCCATATAGTCGGTGAATTTTCTCACCACACCACGTTTGCGTTTTACTTCCCATATTTCGTTGAAGGCATTTTCGACGTTGAAGAACATACGTATGACTGCCCACAACAGCACTCCGATACCCACTATAGCGACAAGACCTCCGCTTGTACGCTCGAGCACGCTGACTACGAACTCGATAATCTGTTCTATAATGTCCTTGTATTTGTCGAACTCGGTTGTGAGGTAGAGGCTGAGTTTGTCTTCGAGGCTGAAACCTTTGGCTATTGCGAATGCGAGGGCTACCATCGGAACGATTGCCATAATGGTATAGTAAGTCAAGGCTGCCGAACGCACAGGAATCTTGTGTGTTCGGTAACTGCGCGCTGTGTATAAAACCATTCTGAGTTGTCGAACAAGCCAAAAGTGTCTTTTCGAAGAAAAATCTTCTTCAGCGCCTTCCCAGATTCCTTCGGTAAATAACTCCCTGAGGTTCCTTATCATAGCATCTTCAATAATATACCATATTGTGAGTGCGAAAATACTATTTTTTTATTCTTTTTCAAAACTCTACTTCAAGTATTTCAAAAATTTGTTCACAACCTGTTTATTGAGTGTTGATAGGTTGATTATAACTCAACATTTGTGTTGATAACGTATATGAACTTCTCGAAGTTAATTTTATGATTAACAGATTTTATTATATTTTTTATTGTGTGTTTTCTAATATAAGAAATAATTTCTTAACTTTGCCGATGGAATTGCGGAATACGCAATTTGTTTTGATGGCATTTAGGCTATTGTTTTTGTCAAGTAAAACGACCAAATTATTACTACGAACAAGCAATAGGCACAATAAATGCCCTCGCTGTTATGGCGTGGGTGTGCTTATGTTCGTATGGGTGCTTGGTCGTACCTTCTTGACAAGTAAGCATTAACCCACGTTTCTTTTTGAGTTAAACGGTTGCCATCTGACGGCAACGACACAATATTGTGTAAAAATAATGTTTAACTAAAAAATCAAAAAAATGAAAAGAACCGGATTGATGTTGCTATGTGCAGCAGTGCTTGCTTTTTCTTCGTGTGAAAAAGATGATGTAAGTGAAGAACCAAAAATTGTTGATGTTTGTTTTGATGTTCAATTTCCACAGAGTGGAAGTATGACTCGAGGGGCGAATGAGGACTATTTGAACTTCTACAACAACCATATAAAAACAAAGAATTTAGTGCCAAAGAGTTATAGTTTGACTATTCAAAATGAAGCTGGTGAAACAATTGCATCTTTAAATGGAAATTGGGATATGACATCATTTCGACTTCCTATTGGTAAATATAGAATTGAAGGACGTTCATCAGGAAGTCTTTCGATACCTAGATTGGAATTTAATGAAGAAATTAACATCACAACTTCTGGTACGATAACACTAACTGCACAATATGGTTGTTTTTTATTAATATTCCCGTCTAATGATGATGCGTCGTATAAGTATAGTATAAGAGAATATGGAGATGTTTATAAATATAATGATCTTCCTAAGGTTGATAATATATGCTATATGTTCATAGAAAATATAACAACATTTAATTCTATTACTTGTACCTTGGGACAACAATATTTTACAATGTCTCTATCTGAATTAGGTTCTTATTTTAAGAATGGTTTTTATTATTATTTTGATACCATATCTGGAAGTTTTAATGTGCCTCCAATGCAAAATGGTAGATAAAATAATTTGTTTTATGTAACAATAAAAAAACACCTGTCTGGAATTCAGACAGGTGTTTTTTTGAATCTAATGAACTTTATGCGTTGAACTCACCTTTGATGTGTTCGAACATATTGATCTGTTCTGGTTTGAAGTCGCGGATATATTCCCAACGAGCTGTATTCAAAGTCTTACCCTCTTTAATGTAGGTCTCAGCCGAAATTACATACTCTTCAACTTCGCTTGCTTGGTGCAACAACAAGTGACCCATAATGATGTGACCTGCCATTTCAACCAGACGACGTGCGTGGAAATCCAACAACTTACCATCATTCAATGCCTGAACTGCCTCAACTGCCTGTTGATATTGTTCGCGCATCTGAATCAATGTATCCATCAAGTGTTGCATTTCTGCCTTCGGTGCGCTCTTTTCATACTCTTCCATCTGTGCAGCATACAATCCTGTAGTTACACCCTTGATTGCTGCTACGACTTGCAACTGTGATGTTCCTTCATAGATTGTTGTGATACGAGCATCACGGAAGATGCGTTCGATGGGGTAGTCTTTCATAAAGCCTGAACCACCGTGGATTTGCAATGAATCGTATGCCAGTGAGTTTGAGTATTCACTTGACATCAACTTCAACAGCGGAGTGTAACCGTCTGCGAGTTTTTGATATTGCTTCATTTCGTCTTTTTCTTCCGGAGTCAGCTTTCTCTCGTTCGAAATGTGTGAGTATGCTTTGTAGATATCCACGAAACGAGTTGTTTCATACAACAATGCACGAGTAGCATAAACCTTTGCCTTCATATTTGTCAGCATTTCGTACATAGCCGGGAACTCGATAATCGGGTGTCCGAATTGTTCACGTTCGTGAGCATATTTCAGAGCTTCGCGGTAAGCTGCTTCGCAGACACCGGCACTCTGAGCGCCGATACCCAAACGAGCCGAGTTCATCAACGACATTACATATTTGATAAGACCCATCTTGCGTGAGCCTACCAATTGTGCCGGAGCGTTTGTGAATACCAATTCACAAGTCGGTGAGCCTTTGATACCGAGTTTGTTTTCGATACGGCGAACCTTAACTGCCATATGTTTGCGGTCGTAAACGAACATTGACAAACCACGTCCGTCTGTTGTACCCTCTTCACTACGAGCCAATACCAATGAGATATCGCCGTCACCGTTAGTGATGAATCGTTTCACACCATTCAACAACCAAGTGCCCTTTTCTTCGTCCCAAGTTGCACGCAGCATAACCTTTTGCAGGTCGCTACCAGCATCTGGTTCGGTCAAGTCCATAGCACAGGTCTTACCGTATTGGATTTGAGTCAGGAACTCTTGTTTTTGTTCTTCGCTTGCGAATTCGTTGAGTGTTTCTGCGCAGTCTTGCAGACCCCAGATGTTAGCAAAACCAGCATCTGCTCTTGAGATAAGGTCGCAAGTCATAACGTAAGGTACCATCGGGAAGTTCAAACCGCCATATTGACGTGGCAGTGCGATACCGTAAACACCTGCGTCAATCAGAGCCTGGTGGTTACGTTGAGTACCTTCTGCGTATACTACGTGGTCATCAACAACGTGCGGACCTTCGTGGTCTACGCTCTCTGCGTTCGGAGCCAGAACGTCGCCGCAAATGCCGCCGACAATTTCCAACACCTTTTCATAATTTTCCATCGCGTCCTCGAAATCAACGGGAGCGTAGTCAAATTTATCTTTATCTTCGAACCCACGTTCCTTAAGCTCCACGATTTTGCGCATCAACGGGTGGCGCAGTTGGTATTGCAGGTCTTTATTATCAAGAAAAAAGTTAGCCATAGTTTATTTCGAGTTTTGTTTGTAAGACTTGATAAGTTTCGGGATTACGTCCATTACATCGCCGCAGATAGCGAAATCTGCGATTTTGTTAATCGGAGCATCTGGGTCTGTGTTGATTGAGATAATCATTGATGATTCGCTCATACCAGCTGTGTGTTGAATTTGACCTGAGATGCCGCACGCAATAAAGAGTTTAGGACGTACTGTTGTACCTGTTTGGCCGATTTGGCGAGCGTGTTCAGTAAAGCCTGCGTCTACCGCAGCACGTGATGCACCTACTTCGCCGCCCAGCAAGTTTGCCAATTCGTGAAGAATTGCGAAGTTCTCTTTTGAACCCATACCATAACCGCCGGCTACGATTACCGGAGCACCTTTGATATTGAGTTTGCGTTCTTCGATTTGGCGTTCGATAATCTTAACAACGAGGTCTGAAGGCTGGAGATATTTTTCAACATCTACGACTTTAACTTCAGCAGGTTGTGGATTTTCGATTTGAGTCTTTTTCATCACACCTTCGCGCACTGTCGCCATTTGAGGACGGTGGTCGGGGTTGATGATCGTAGCGATGATGTTACCGCCGAATGCAGGACGAATCTGATAGAGCAGGTTTTCATAGTTCTTGCCTGTCTTTGCGTCTGTGTGGTCGCCGATTTCCAGCGATGTACAGTCTGCAGTCAGACCGCTATGCAGTGCTGATGAGATACGAGGACAAAGGTCGCGACCTACGGTTGTAGCACCGAAGAGCGCAATCTGAGGTTCTTCTTGACGGAACAGTCCGCATACTACCGCAGCGTGGGGAAGTGTGCGATACGGAGCCATCTCTTTATGTTCGCCAATCCATACGATATCTGCACCATAAGATGCCAATTCTTTTTCTACGCCACCGAGGTTTGTACCGAGTACGAGGGCTTCGACCTTACAACCCAGTGTATTGGCGAGTTCTCTTGCTTTGGTCAGCAGTTCGAGACTTACGTCGGCAATGCGACCATTTTCGTTTTCGCAATATACAAATATGTTGTTCATAGGACTATCCGAGTGTGTGGTTAGAAATAAGTTCTTGCATCAGAGAATCGATATCTTCCTGGCTCGAGCTGAGACGTTTAGCCTCTTTAGCCTGGAATACTACGTTGTCGATTTTCTTAACTTTCGTAGGTGAACCCAACAGACCGAGTTGGTTTTCGTCAGCAGGAACGTCTGCTGCAGACAATTCGGTGATTGACAAGTATGGACGTTGTTCGCGCAACTCTTTGTAGTTGTCGTTTGCCAACTCTGCAACCTCTGTCTTAGAGAGAGCGTGTTTGTACTTCATCACCAATTTTGCGTGACGAGGACGGCACTCTGCTGCCGAGCCGTTTACAGTGACTACTGCAGGCATCGGGCAGGTAACCTTTTCGATGCCGTGTTCCAGACGACGTACGATTGTCAATTCGTTGTTTTCGCACGATACAATTTCTTCTGCATAGGTAACCTGAGGCCAGTTCAATTTCTCTGCCACCTGAGGGCCTACCTGTGCAGTATCGCCGTCGATAGCCTGACGACCTGCGATAATGATATCAGGATTAATTGTCTTTACAGCACAAGACAAGGCGTATGATGTTGCCAGAGTATCTGCGCCTGCAAATTTTCTATCGCTCAATACATAACCTCCATCTGTACCACGGAACAATCCTTCGCGGATAATTTCTGCTGCACGAGAGGGACCCATTGTCAAGATTTCAACGGTTGAACCCGGAATTGAGTCTTTCAATCTCAGAGCTTGTTCCAGAGCATTCAAGTCCTCTGGGTTAAAGATTGCCGGAAGAGCTGCACGATTGATTGTACCGTCTTCTTTCATAGCGTCTTTACCGACGTTACGGGTATCGGGTACCTGTTTTGCCAGTACCAAGATTCTTAACGGTTTATTCATAAATTATAGAATTAGTTTAAAATTTCTTCTGTTTATGTGTCTTTATTTGGCTTGGTTGTTTGCCTGTTGAATCATCTCTGCACTTGCGGTGATGAAGATTTCAACGCGGCGGTTCTGTGCGCGACCTGCTGCAGTTGAGTTGTCTGCTACGGGTTGGTCGTATGCAAGACCTTCTGCAGTGAATCGGCTGCGTGCGATACCATTGCCAACCAGGTAGTTTACTACGGCATTTGCGCGTTCCAATGACAATTTTTCGTTGATTTGGCGTGAACCTGTATTATCGGTGTGACCATAAATTGTGACATCGGTTCCAGGGTTAGCCTTGAGTGATGCTGCGAATTCGCTCAGTGCGCTACGAGATGTTTCGCTCAATGTGCTCTTGCCTGTATTGAACAAGATGCCGTCTGCGAAAGTGACCTTGATTGCCTGAAGGTCGTTTTTGTCGGTGATAGCTTCGACTTTTGCGCCTTCGATTTTTGCCAATTCGGCCTGTTGTTTATCCATCTTTCTGCCGATGATTGCGCCTGTACCCGCGCCTACGCCTGCTCCGATTGCTGCGCCCACGGCTGCACCTTTGCCGCCATTGGCGATACCGCCGATAATCGAGCCCAACAAAGCTCCGCCACCTGTGCCGATGAGGGCGCCTTTGCCGGTATTATTCATATTCGAGCAACTTGTCAGTGCTGCGACTGCCATTAACATTACTCCAAAGAGACGAAAGTTCTTTTTCATATAAAACTCTTTTTTTTGTGTTATTTTCTGTCTTGATTCTTATCTTAGTAAACTGAACAGATTCGCCATTTATTATCTGAAGATGGTTGCTTTTCTGTCGGCTCCCACTGATACAATCCAGATTGGAACTCCGATTTCCTGTTCAATGAATTCGATATACTCTTTCAGTTCTTTCGGAAACTCGTCATAAGACTGCATTTCGCAGATGTCGCAATTCCAACCTTTGAACTCTTTGTACACGGGTTCGATTTCAGCTTCGTGTTCGTATGGGAATTCTGTTGTTTCCACGCCATTGATTTTGTATGCAACAGCTGCTTTGATGGTCTCCATTGTGTTTAACACGTCGGTCTTCATCATAATGAGCTTTGTTACACCGCTTATCATTACGGCATACTTCAGTGCCACCAAGTCGAGCCAGCCGCAACGACGTTTTCTGCCTGTTGTCGAGCCGAACTCGCGACCAATTTCAGCCAGCAGTTCGCCCATAGCATCATTCAGCTCGGTTGGGAACGGACCGCTGCCCACACGTGTGCAGTATGCTTTGAATATACCAAACACCTCGCCGATTCTGTTTGGAGCTACGCCCAGACCTGTGCAGGCTCCGGCGCACACTGTGTTTGATGACGTTACGTATGGGTATGTTCCGAAGTCGATATCCAGCATCGAGCCTTGTGCACCCTCGGCCAATACTGCAACATCTTCGTTCAGATACTTATTTATAAGGTGTTCGCTTTCGATGAACTGCAACTCTTTGAGCTTTTCAACAGCCTCGAACCAGCGACGTTCATACTCGGTGACATCATACTCAAAGTTGTACTGTTTGAGCAGACGTTCGTGTTGAGCCTTCAGTGATTCGTACTTTTCTTTAAAATCAAGACTCAGCAGGTCGCCGACTCTCAGACCGTTGCGGCCAATTTTGTCGGTGTATGTCGGGCCGATGCCCTTGAGTGTCGAGCCGATTTTTGTTTTTCCTTTTGCGCTCTCTGAGGCTGCATCTATGATTCGGTGTGTCGGAATGATAAGGTGAGCCTTCTTTGAAATCAGAAGTTTTTTCTTAACATCTATATTCTCTTTTTCGATCAGTTCGATTTCTTCCGAGAGTATAACAGGGTCAATGACTACGCCATTGCCGATGATGTTGATTGACTCGTCACGGAATATGCCCGAGGGTACGGTGTGCAGAACGTAACTGAGCCCGTTGAATTTCAGTGAGTGACCTGCATTCGGACCGCCCTGGAATCGGCTGATTACTCGATAATTCGGTGTCAGAACATCGACTACTTTGCCTTTACCTTCATCTCCCCATTGGAGTCCTAAAACAACGTCAAGTTTCATAATTTTTATTCTTGAAAAGTGTGTGTTAAACAATTGTGTGTCAAAAATCTTTGGTATTGTCACACAAAATCGCGACTGCGAAGTTAATAATTTTTTTTATAATAATCTCAATTTTTGCGTGCTTTTTTACTAACAGCACTTTCTTGCTCGGTGTAGAATCGCCTCTGAAAAATATTTTTTTGAAAATTTATCGCAATTATTTTGCAAGTTTGAAAATTTGATATACCTTTGCACCCACGAAAGGGTTTCATAAACCTTTGTTTTTTTAAAATTAAACAGGATGGTGGGTGTAGCTCACTCGATTAGAGCGTCTGATTGTGGTCCAGAAGGTAGTCGGTTCGATCCCGATCACCCACCCCAAAGAAAGCGATTGTCCGTTGGATGGTCGCTTTTTTTTGTGAGTACGAAATTGATGTTGGTGAAATAATCGAAGTATATGAAACAGGAAATCAGCCCTAAGGATAGTGGTCGAGAGGAGGCGTTTAATTTGTGGATTAAATCGCCGATGCCGATGGTGACTCTCACTAAAACGTTTGACATTAGTCGTGTGTGTCGGGTCGCTAAAAAAAAAGAACTGAAGTTGAATATGCTTCTGTGTTGGTGTATAGGGCGAGCTGCAAGCCAGATTAAAGAGTTTTTTGTCATTCCCGAAAATGGCCGACTTTTCAAATATGACCGTCTGGCTGTCAATGTGATAGTGAATAATGTCAGGGGTGGTATAAATTCGTGTGATATACCTTTTGTGGATAATTTAGAGCAGTTCAATGCCGATTATCTCAAAATGACTGAGGCGGTGAAAAACTCGTGCGAAAGTATTTTTAATGAGGATTATATGATAGTGGGCACGTCGGCTGTGGTGGCTACGGAGCTCGACTGCATTGTGAATCAATACACTGACCTCTTTTCTAATCCTATGGTAATGTGGGGTAGGTACCGAAAGAGATGGTTGCGAACCACGCTGCCCATTTCGTTTCAGTTTCACCACGTTCAGATGGACGGTGCACAGGCTGCCCAATTTCTCGAGTCGTTGCAGCGAACCTTTGATGCACTGTAAATATTTGACGTTTATCGTCGTTTGAAAATCCACTTTATCAGCAGAGTTACCATAAGTGTCGAACTGAAATAGAGTATGAATCTGCCAAATGCCTTTTCGTCGGTGACAGAAATCAACAGCGCTGAACCAATGAAGGCTCCGATGAGCAGCAGTACGTATGCTACGCGCAGACTCATCATTCTCAGCGTCTTCATAAGTACGGCCTGACCGTCGAGGTGTATCTCGTGGTGAATCTTGCCCTCCTTCAGTTTGTACATTATTTCGCTGATGTCTCCGGGCAGTTCGCGAGCTATCCTGACATAATCTTTGGCAGTGTCGCGTACAAGCGATGAAATCTTCTTAATCGAAAATTTATTGTTCAGCACCTCTTGTGCGTGGGGTATTATCAGCGGTGCCAGCGATAGCTCGGGGTCGAGTCGTTCGCCAACCTTCTGTATGGTGCTGAGCGATTTGATGAGCATAAATACTCCCTGTGGAATGTGAAAGTCATATTTGATTATTATGCCCACTGCCTCCTGAATGTTGCGGGCAATGTCAAGCTGGGCTATGGTCATTTCGTTGGTGTTGAGCATCAGGCGATTGAGGTCGAATTCGAGTTCGTCCATTCGGTCGAAATACTTTATGTCGCACAGCTTCATCAGCGAATTTGCCAGCAGTCGACTGTCCTGCGTAGCAAAACCCAATGCAAATGATGCCAAAAACTCAATGTCCCGAGGTCGAAGCGTGCCGACCATTCCGAAATCTACGAATGCTACTACGTTATTCTCCAGAACAAACAGATTGCCGGGGTGGGAAGTCGGATCGTAGCCATGTC
>JAZOQL010000152.1:0-3057 GCA_045656065.1 Rikenellaceae bacterium
GGGCGTGGGCTCGTGCTGACACGACCGATAGCCCAAGTTGGGAGTAGTAGGTCTGTTGATACGTCAAAAAATTTTAAAAAATTCTGAAAAACGGGGGTTGTTGAATGGTTCAGATTGAGAAGACGCACATAAAGATGACGCGCGGTGACACGCTTGTGCTGAACATCGCGATGTCCAAAGGCGGCATACGTTTCATCCCTGCGGCGGGTGACGTAATCACTTTCACTATGAAGAAGAAAGTGAAGGATGCCGTTCCTCTGGTAACGAAGAATGCGGTCGGGACGCAGATAAAACTCGCCCCGAACGACACGAAGACGCTCGACTTTGGCGACTATGTGTATGACATCGCAATCACTTATGCGAACGACGATGTCGATACATTCGTCCCGCTGTCAACGCTGACATTGACGGAAGAGGTCGGCTAATGGAAGTGCTTGTAACGACTGAACCGACGATAATCGCCGTTTTGACGACCGAGCCGCCGATTATGGTGTCGCTTACTGTGAGAAGTGATGGCTGATACGACTGCTGTTGATGCATATCGGGCGGTACTACAGACCGACTACTGCGAATATGTGGCGCACGTCCATCAGGGTGCGTGGAAAAAGACCCCGTTCCATCGGTTTCTGTGCAAGTATGTGCAGAACTTCGTTGAGCGGGAAACGGACAAGCCTTACGAGATACTGGTCATCGCGACTCCGCCACAGCACGGCAAGTCGCAGAGCATAACGGAAACACTTCCGTCGTGGTATCTGGGGCGGCATCCTGACAAACACGTCATTGAGATTTCCTATAACGAGGACTTCGCAATCAAATTCGGGCGACGCAACAAGCGCAAAATCGAGGAATACGGCGACGAGATATTCGGCATCCGTATCGCAAAAGATAACAACCGCGCTGTCGAGTTCGAGATTGCGGAAACCAACGGGGGAATGCTTTCGAGGGGTGTCGGGACTGGCGTAACGGGTCAGCCTGCTAATCTGATGATTATCGACGACCCGATAAAGAACAAGAAAGAAGCGTTTTCAAAATCGCGGCGCGACTTGATTTATGAAGAATGGCTGATGTCGTTCAAAACGAGGCTCGCCCCGCACTCAAAAGTGATTTTGATAATGACTCGGTGGCACGAAGACGACCTTGCTGGACGCTTGCTCGCGGAAGAAGAGAACATTAAGCTGTTACGCTTTCCTTGCGAGTGCGAGGACGAAGACTCGGCTGTCGAAAAGGCGCTCGGTCGCAAGATTGGCGACGCTCTGTGTCCTGAAATCGGCAAAGGGAACGACTGGCTTCACGAATACAAGAAAGGTCTTGTGTCCCGCGAGGGTTCGATGACTTGGAACGCGCTGTTTCAGGGCAGACCAACGGCGATGGAAGGTAACATCATCGAGCGCGACTGGTGGGAATACTACGAAGAGGGCGACCTGCCGCACATAAACACTTGGGTTATGTCGGTGGATGCGGCGTTCAAAGACGAAGACCAGTCCGACTTCGTAGCCATTCAGGTCTGGGGCAAGACGGATTCCTACATTTATTTAATAGATGCGGTAAAGAAGCACTTATCTTTCCCTGACACGATTGTCGAGATACGCAGACTGCGGGCGATGTACCCAGAATGCAAGACGACCTTGATTGAGGACAGAGCGAACGGCTCGGCAATCATCAGAATGCTTCGGTATGAGATGACGGGCGTTATTGCCGTTCAGCCGATTGGCTCGAAGATGGCGAGAGTACAAGCCGTTCTCGGCGCTATCGAGTCGGGCAACGTCAAACTGCCAAAGCACAAACGCTTTACTGGCGACTTCGTGGAAGAGTGCTGTTCTTTCCCGAACGCGGCGCACGATGACCAAGTCGATTGTATGTCGCAGGCACTTAATAGACTGATTTATCAGCGCGGTCAGGGCGTTGCGAAGAAAAAGGAAAGCTATTTCAACAAGATGTTCCCTGAATGGGCGAAGCGACAGTCTGACAAGGGACACGGAAGAATACGGGTGGTATAGAAATGAACGAAAATGAAAGGCTCAAAGCGGAAATCAACTCGATTATGAAAGCCGTAGCACCGAAAGAAGAGGCTAAAAAGCCTGCGCAGAAGAAGAAAGCGGAGAAGAAGTAATGGAACTGGTAGCGATAATCGTTCTCGCGGCATTACTGCCGATTATGACGATAGCGGGCTTCGTTGTCGGATATAACGTGAACGCTCCGAGAAAGATATTCAGACTGCCTGCCAAAGAAGCTGAACCTACGGCAGACGAGATTATGCTTGACCGCATAGACAAGGCGACGATATGACAGACATTTACGAAATTTGGGACAGATACGAGAAGTCCAAGACGTATATGAGCAAGAAGAACGTTCTCTCCAAGACGGAGAAGAACTGGCTTATGTACATCGGCAGACAATGGGAGGCTGTTAACGACCACGAGGGTATGGAAGACCTGCCGTCGATGAACTTTATCAAGCCGACCGTCAAGTACAAGGTTTCCTCAATTGCATCAACAAAGGTAACGGCGATGTTTTCCGACCTGAACGGGGCGAACGCCGACATCATCAGCAGGCTCAACAAGCTGTTCGACATCTCTTGGGAGAAATCGAAGATGCAGAAGATGGGCAAGACCGCATTAAGGCATTCAGCCGTGCAGGGCGATTCCTATCTGTATTGGGGCGAGGGCGGCGATACACGCAAGACCCCGCAGATAATCCACAATACACAGATGCGTCTGGCTGATGAGAACACTAATCACATCCAAGACCAGCCGTGGCTGATTGTGGAAGAGCGCATCGACGTTGATGTGGTGCGTGAACGCGCAAGACGGCTCGGCGTTCCAAAGAAAGACATCGAAATGATACAGCCTGACGGCACGGACGAGAACGCTCTTGTCAACAAGACCGAAGTGAAGAACAAGGTAACGAGTCTTCTCTATATGGAGAAAGACAAGAAGACGGGCGTTGTGAACGTCGGCAGATGCACCAAGCAGGTGATGTACGAGGAACTGCACCCGATACATCAGACAAGGCGCGGCGAACTGTAAAGTCGGATCGTAGCCATGTCGTTCTGTGAGC
>JAZOQL010000153.1:0-2920 GCA_045656065.1 Rikenellaceae bacterium
ATGTTGTCTTCCTAAGACCGCTTGGCCTCCGACTTCGCGGTCGTTATATAGTTGAGTTCCTCGGCTGCTTGCCTCAACTGCATTGATGCGACCACGGAAGTAGTGTGACTCGGTTATAATACAATTTCGATAATCTAAATCTTCCTCCTCGGCAACGCGATGTCTGATGAATTCGTGCAGTCCGCTGATGCTCAGGCGGCGGTGTTGAGGGTGAATGTAGTTGTAATAATTAGAGGTGTGGAGCAAAAAATTACCATCATAAAATACTCCGATTCTAATTTGATTAAAACGGTCTCTCATTATCTGCAATAATAATTATTATCAATATACTTCTAACTAACTCTTAATCTCAATAAAAAATTGTATCCTAATTATAGAATCGTTACAAATATAGCAATTCTTTTTTTAATCTGAATAATTGTCGGCAAAAATCACTTCTTTAATCCGAATTCCATCAGAAATGCTTTGATAAATTGGTCAAGATCGCCATCTAAGACTCCGTTCACGTCGCTGGTTTCGAGTTCGCTTCTCAGATCCTTGACCAGCTTGTACGGGTGCATAACATAGTTTCTAATCTGCGAGCCCCATTCGATGCGTTTCTTCTGACCCTCGAGTTCGGCCTGTACCTCCATTCGTTTCTCGAGTTCCTTCTGGTAGAGTTTCGATTTAAGGATTGCCATTGCGCGTTCGCGGTTCATCAGTTGCGAGCGTGTCTCGGTGTTTTCAACTACGATTCCCGAGGGCAGGTGGCGCAGTCGCACGCCTGTCTCCACCTTATTTACATTTTGACCGCCGGCTCCGCTTGAGCGATACGTATCCCACTCGATTTCCGACGGGTTGATTACGATTTCGATTTTATCGTCGACTACGGGCGAGACGAATACAGATGCGAATGTAGTATGTCGGCGCGCATTTGAATCGAACGGCGAGATGCGCACAAGGCGGTGTACGCCGTTTTCGCTCTTGAGGTAGCCGTAGGCGTATTCGCCGTCAATCTGTATGGTGGCGGATTTGATTCCGGCTATTTCGCCCTCCTGAATATCAATGTCTTTCAGTTGATAACCCTTGCGTTCTGCCCAGCGGCGATACATCCTGAGCAGCATTGATGCCCAATCCAGACTTTCGGTGCCGCCTGCACCTGAGTTGATTTCGAGTATTGCGCCGAGTTTGTCCTCCTCATAGCGCAACATATTCTGCATCTCGAGTGCCGAGATTGCCTGATCGGCTCGGGCGTAGGCTGCGTCGGCTTCGTCTGGCTCGACGACTCCCTCTTTTATGAAGTCGGGCATCAGTTCGAGCTCGGATACAAAGTTGCGAGCCTGCTCAAAACCATTGAGTTGCGCCTTTATTGCTGCACTCTTTTTCAGTTGTTCTTCGGCTGCTTTGGGGTCGTCCCAGAAGTTTGGGTCGCCCGCTTTCGACTCCTCTTCGTCGAGTCTGATTTTCAGCGTATCGATGTCAAAGATGCCTCCTCAGCGAATCCAGTCGCCTTACAACATCTGCTATTTGTTCAGTAGTAATCATTTGTTAATTAGTGATTTAATAGGTTTTCTGCTTGTTTGCGAGCCGCTTCGGTCATATCGCTGCCCGATATCATTTTGGCTATCTGTTCGATTCGCTCTTCGCGGCTTAATTTCTTGATTGATGTCTTTGTATCCTCCTGCGAATCTGTTTTATAGACAAGGAAATGGGTTTCGCCTTTGGCTGCAATCTGTGGCAGGTGAGTGATATTTATAACTTGAATTCCCCGAGAAAGTTGCTCGATTAGTGTACCCGTCTTGTGAGCAATTTCGCCCGAGATACCCTGGTCTATTTCGTCGAAGACTACGGTCGGCAGTTCTCGGTATTTTGCTGCCAATGCTTTGATTACCAACATCACGCGAGCCATCTCACCACCTGAGGCAATCTTCTCCAATGGCCTCAGCGGTTGATTCTTGTTGGCCGAGAATTGAAACTCAATCTGGTCTGCCCCCTTTATGTTCGGCTGGCAGGGAGTGAGCTGAACATTAAACTTGCCATTGACCATTCCCAACTGCGCAAGGTTTTCGTTCACAAAGCTGCACACTTGCGGAATGACACGTTGTCTTGAGCTTGAAATCACAGATGCAACATCGTGTAATTCAGTACGTTTTGAATTCAGCTTTGATTCAATTTCGCAAATTTGTTCGTCGTAGGATTCAATCCTGTCGAGCTTGTTTCGCAGTTCGTCTCTCAGCGCAATCAGTTCGGCTACGCTCTCTGCGTGGTGTTTCTGTTGCAGCGAGTACAGTTTGTCAAGTCGCTGACTGACAGCCTCTAATCTTGCGGGGTCATCATACGTGCGGTCTGAGTGCGAGTCACACTCCGCAGCAATATCCTTCAGTTCGACTGCACACTGTTCGATTCTCTCAGCCAACTCCTCCGCCTCGGGCAGCCACCTGCTGATTCGCGACAGCCCATTTTTCAGCCCCTTGAGCTGGGTAATCACCGCCGATTCCGAGTCATTCAGCACCGCCGAATTTTCAACCATTACGGCCTTAATCTCCGAGGCATAGGTCAGACGAATAGATTCCTGCTCGAGCGACTCTTGTTCGCCATCAACTAATTGTGCTTCAGATAGTTGATTGTATTGAAAGTTTAGATAATCGTGTTCGGTTTTGCTGTTTGCAGCCTCGGTTTTTACTGTTTCCAACTGCTTTTCCAGCGCTCGGCACTCATTATATATTGTCGCGTATTTGTTCAGTTCGGCTTGGTTTCCGGCTACGCAATCGACCAAATCAATCTGGAATGACAAATCTCCCAACAACAGATTCTGATGTTGAGAGTGAATATCTATCAGCCTCGAAGTCAGAGTTTTGAGGTCTTGCAGCGTTACAGGTTGATCATTGATATAGGCTCGACTGCGACCCTCTGATGAAATAGTTCTGCGTATTATTGTCTG
>JAZOQL010000154.1:0-8574 GCA_045656065.1 Rikenellaceae bacterium
GGCATATATTGGCGAGCTGGGTAAGACTGCATCGTTTAAGGACAAGGCTCGCAAGAATCCAGATAATGTGAATGCGGGGCTTTTGACATACCCTGTGTTGATGGCTGCGGACATTCTGCTGCATCGTGCCGACAAGGTGCCCGTAGGAAAGGACCAGGAGCAACACCTCGAAATGACTCGCCTCTATGCGCGTCGATTCAATAACAGATATGGTGTGGAATATTTCCCGGAAAGTCAGCCGTATAACTTTGGTGCTGAGTTGATTAAGGTGCCGGGACTCGACGGCTCGGGCAAAATGGGCAAGAGCGAAGGCAACGGAATATACCTCACAGATGATGATAAGGTTATCAGAAAGAAGGTTATGAAGGCAGTGACCGATTCTGGGCCAACTGAGCCTAACTCTGAAATGTGTGATGGTGTGAAGAATATCTTTACCCTTATGGATATTGTTTCACAACCCGATACTGTGCAGTTCTTCAAGGATAAGTATAACGATTGTTCGATACGTTACGGCGACCTGAAAAAGCAGTTGGCCGAGGATATCATTGCTGCCGTAGCGCCGATCCGCCAGCGCATAGAAGAGATTGCAGGCGATGAGGAGTATCTGCGCCGAGTGACTCGAATGGGTGCGGAACGTGCTCGTGAGAGTGCTGCAAAGACCGTAGCCGAAGTGCGTCAGATTATGGGTATCAAGTCGTTCTAAGCAAGGTCTGTTACGAAAAATGAAGCCCGCCTGTGAACTCAGTTCAGGCGGGCTTTTTTTCATTAGTTTGCGACGATATTTTTCCACCACCTTGCTCTCAACGCATTGTAGCGCATATACGAAAATTTTTTATAAAATTTATTTGGAAAATATGAATGTAATTTATATATTTACAGCAGATTAATAACAACAAAAACACATTATTATGATAAAGAGATTATTTTTCATTATCCTTTTGTTACTGGGTGTTTCAGAAGGTTTTTCTCAGGTAACACTAATGGGTACGAATGTAGAAAAGAAAGCTAAAAAAAACGACAAAGTTGTCAGTGTTGAATTTGAAACACGTCAACAAATGTACGATGAATTGACTCTTGGAAGGAAACCCTTACGTACTATGCACGACAAAAGATTCATTCAGAAAGGTGATACCATCAGATATAAGTTTTTATTTAACTCTCGTATGTTTGACCGCATAGAGGTCGAAGGAGCCATCAATCAATGTACGCCACAAAATATGATCAAGGGTGAATACATCGCACTTCTTATACCTGAAAAAACAAAGGTTATTAAGGCAAGAATGTACATAAAGGAGGAGTTCGGCGGAAATTATCTCCCTGAAAATAGAACAGTTCTTGTTTTGGACAAAGAAGAATTTGAGAAACTTGATGCTGAACTTAAAGAATACGAGGCTAATAAAGATGCTGAAGGAGTTGCTAAAATTAATGCCAGAGTCATAGAGTATCTCAAGGCTGCTGGGGTTGATCCTGAAAAGGTCAAACGCAATTAGTTAAGTAGCAATATTAAAACACACGACCGCCCGGCTCTATTTGAGTCGGGCGGTTTTTTATGCGAAATTGAACAGATTGTTATCCTGCCACACTGCACTCGATGCCGAGCGCCTCAACTCTACTTGCAATCTGTTTCAAATCCTCTACCGATACCTTATGCAAATCTTGTGCCGGAGTATCTCGGTCGATGGTGTAAATCATAACTTTTCGAGGCGAAATCTTTTTCACCAGCTCTAACCACGCAGAAACCTCCTCTTCGGTCGTATTGTCTACGACTACGCCTTCGTATGTGCCGCGCAGAAACATAGTCTGAAGAATCATCTTGCCTTCGAATTTCTGCATCATCTCGACGGTGCGCGCTACGCTGTAACCCTTGAACGGCTGGTTGATGAGTTGTACGGTCTGTTCGAATGCCGAGTCCAACTTCAAAATGTTGTCATCGACCTTGAGCAGTGCCTCGCGAATATCCTCGCGGTCAATCATCGTAGCATTACTCAGGACTGCAATTTTAGCCTCGGGAAAGTATTGGTCGCGAGCCTTGCACGTAGCATCAATAATCTCTGCAAAGTGGGGGTGTGTCGTAGGTTCGCCATTGCCGGCAAAGGTCATTACGTCGAGGTGTTCGCCCGCCGAGTGCATCTGCTGCAACTTGCTGCTTAACAGTTCTATAACCTCTTCTTTGGGGTTGAACGATTTGCGACCATTGCCCTTCCAGCCACATTCACAATAGATGCACTCAAAGTTGCAGAGTTTTTGGTCTAAGCTCAACAGGTTGATGCCGAGTGATATACCCAATCTGCGGCTGCGTATTGGGCCGAAAATTACATTTTCGAAAAGTGCTGTTGCCATATTTGTTCAGTTTTTTTTTATTCTACATACAGAACTAATCCCTTAAGGTATTCGCCTTCAGGGTGATAGATGTTGATTGGGTGGTCTTCGGGCTGAGTCAGCTGGTGCAATATTTTTACATTGCGACGTGCGATTGCTGCTGCCGAGAAGACTGCATTGCGGAACTGCTCGCGATTGACTGCCTGCGAACAGCTGAACGTGAATAGAATACCGCCCTCTGCAATTCGAGATATAGCCTTGGCGTTGAGTCGCTTATAGCCCTGCAATGCGTTGCCTAATGCCTTTTGGTGCTTGGCAAATGCCGGAGGGTCGAGTATGATAAGGTCGTACTGCTCTTTGTCGTTCTTGAAAAAGTCGAAGACGTCCGAGGCTACTGCGCGGTGCGGAGCCTCTACTCCGAAGTTCAGTGCGATGTTTCGTGCTGCGAGTTCTACGGCACGTTCGGAACTATCCACTGAGGTTACAGACGTAGCTCCACCGTCTAGTCCGTAGACTGAAAATCCTCCCGTATAACAGAACGTGTTGAGCACCTTTCGGCCTTTGCTATAATGTTTTACCAATTCGCGGTTGTTTCGCTGGTCAAGGAAGAATCCCGTCTTTTGTCCTGTTTCCCAATCGACTGCAAATTTGTTGCCGTTTTCGAGAACTACGGCCTCCGAGCTGCTGCCATACAGATAGCCGTCTATGGCGTTGAGTCCCGCCTTGAACGGCACCGTAGCGCTGCTCTTGTCGTAAATCGACACCAGACGCTCTTCGTAGATAACTTTCAGAGCCTTTGCGATGGTCTGACGGCTGAGATACATACCCACGGTGTGAGCCTGAATTACGGCTGTCGAGCCATATATATCAATAATCAGTCCCGGGAGCAGGTCGCCTTCGCCGTGCACAAGTCGGTAGCAATTTGTCTGAGCATTTTCGGTCAGTCCCAACGCCTGTCGTGTCATATAGGCATTCTCCAACTTGAGTCCCCACCAATTGAAATCAATCGGCTCGTCCTCAAAGGTGAGTATGCGAACGGTGATAGACCCTATCTGGTAGTGGCCTCGAGCTCGGAAATTGCCCTCGGCATCGTACACTGCCACGATATCGCCCTCGGCCGGTGAGCCTTCGATTCGTGCTATTGCACCTGAAAATATCCACGGGTGGAAGCGCTCAAGCGAGCTCTCCTTGCCACGTTTAAGTATGATTTTGCTCTCCATTGAACTCATATTATTTTCTATTTATTTGCAATCAGTTTATTGTAAATCTCACGACAAATCCACGCATCTGTTGCAGCGTAAATCTGTTGAGACGGTGTTAATGTCTTTGCTTCCCAATTTGTCAGGCGCTGGGCTTTTGATATTCTTACTCCGAGTATGATGGCTGCCATCTTTTTGACACTCAGCTCTTTGATTCCGAATTCGCCCACGATGCTCTGCAGGTCTACGAAGCCTGCGGGGGTGAACCTCTGGCGCTGACACATCAATCGGATATCATCTCTGATTGCGGCTCCGACCTTTGTGATTGTGCCATTTTCGAGCAGTGCGAGCATCTCGACTGACAATTTTGTTTGGTTCAGGCGTATCAGATAACATCGGTCTGCTCCGGAGAGTTGCAGTAGTGAAACCTTATTGCTGACTCCCTTTTTGAATGTGGGGCGGGTTTCGGTGTCGTAGCCTATCACCTTATGTTGGCTCAAATACTCTACGGCAGAGTGCATATCTTCCTGATTGTCAATCACAACAATCTCGCCGTCGAATGTTCCGACGGGCAGTTGCAATATCTCATCATTTTCGATAGTCTCTCTGAACATAGTTAGCTTTTGATTGTGCCGCAAAATTACGATATTTAGCTCGAATTTCCCTCGATATTTTTAGAAATTCATATCCACCGATAGCGATATTTCTGTTTTGTTCGTATCGTTGGGTTTGGCCAGGCTCACTCGTGCGGTGCAGGTCGTAGCTCGGGACAGTGGCGAGAAGTCGATGTAGAGGTCGCCGCCGAGGCTCTCAGTCGAGTGTCGCGCCGAGTCGAATGTCCTGTAACTTGCTCCGTTGTAGAAGAGGTTCAGTCTTAGGCGTTTGACGTAGACTACGCCCTTGATGCCCCAATCCGGATAGCAGAGCGGCAGCTGGTAATCAGCAAAATAGCAATACAACTCTTTTGTGGCAGTATTCACATTTGCTCCGCGAGGATAGAGTATCTTGTTTGAGAATACGAATTTTGCGCTGCTTTGATATTGGGCTGCTGTTCTCAGCATCAGCGAGTGGTGGCTGCCTATGCCCGGCAGGTAGAGTCGCCCATATACCGACGAAATCTTGCCGAAGTCGCCATTGCCTGCTGCCTGAAAGTAGTCTGCTCTCAGACCATAGCCCCACCGAGGATTGAACTGGCGATAGGACATCATTTGATTGTTGTTGTATTGCAGCGAAAACTGAACCGTATGTTGATTCTTATCGGTTGTGATTTGTCCATTTTCCGAGCTGACTACCACCGAATTTGTCAATGTATAGTCTATTGTCGGAGTCAAAAAGCGGCTGTGGTCTCCATTTGACAGATTTATCGGCAGATAGGCCGAGAGGCTCAGCGATAGGTGTTTTTTGTCGAATTGATTGTGTGCTGCTGAATACAACTCTTTCGAGTCGGCGTAGATGGTTTGCAGCCCGCCACCATATCTGACTTTGGCGCTGAATTTTACGGCCGAGCCTAACCAGTCGACCTGACTGCGCAGATAGCTCATATCGTTTTTCACTCCCCACGAGAAGTAGCCTATGCAGTTGCTCAGCAGGCTCTGCGAAACGAGCGTGACTCCGGGTGTGAAGTTGTCAAGCTGCTCTTCGCCCACCTCAATCGGGTCGTAGCTCAGCGGTGCCCAGCTATGCAGATTGAACAGATGCGCAGCTTTGCGATACCTTTTCGATTCGGCTTTGGGCTGGGCATTTGTTGTGATTGTGTCCAAGTTTGCAACTCGCCAGTTGTATCGCTGCGGGTTAACACTGTTTTCGGGCAGCAACTGCCATTTGACAAAAGGTTCTGCAACGAGCGAATCTGCTTGAATTGCAGGCATATAACCATTTTGTGTGTAGGTGGTCATTACGATTTTGTCGCCTGTGGGGTAGGGTGCTCGCGAGCCGTAACGTGATGTGCTTATTCTGTCGTGTGTCAAATCGCTCAGACGCAGGCAGTGAGCCTCGTCGATGCCCGATGCCGTAGAGGTGAAATACAACACTCCGTCTTTGGCTCTCAAATCGTCGATGGTGACAAATGATGGCTTGAGTATTGTCTCAATCGAGCCATTGCCCAGAGAGTATATTCCTATGCCGCAATCGGATAGCCCTATGTAGTAGAGCTTTCGGGTTTGGTTGTCCCACGCCATTGCGTGTACCGAGAGCGTATCTCCCAGCGCGAATGTTTCTTCAGGAGTGACAATCGAGTATCCCTCCTCGGGCGAGTATTCAACCCACGCGAGCCCCGAATCCGTAGCCGTCGCAAAGTAGCTGTTTTTTTCGCCTTTACGACTCTTGACCTTACCTCCGTTTACGGAAATGCTGCAGATGACCGAGGTCGATTTTTGTTCCCAAAACAGACTTGGGCGGTATTCGCTCCACCATATTTTTTCTCCGTCGTAGTCGGGTCTCGAGCTGAGTCTCGGTACCGATTTCACTATTTCAACCTCGTGTGTATGCAGATTAATTTTGACTAAACTTTTCAGTCTGTCGAAATCCTCCATTACGGCAATGACAGTCGAGTCGTCAATGGCTATCGGAAACTCAACCGTAGTATGGCTCTCGGTTGGCAGCGATATGACCTGAGCGCTGTTTTGTACTGAATCTCGCCTCTGCCAAAAATTTTTCAGGTCTGAAAGTGTGCCCTCGAGCAACTTGCTCGGAGATGTTTTGTATTTTTTGTGAAGCAAAATATTCGGAGTAAATACAAAATACGGGTGTCGGGCTGTGTAGTCGGTCACCGAATCCCATATTTTAGTGCCATATTTTGTGTATGACCAATTTACAACCTGATAACCAATGTGATAGTGGTCGGGTACGTAGTCCTTGTACGAGCCACAAAACCACTTGTCCGAGTTGTAATTGACCCCCTTGTCGAGCAACATTCTGAGTCCGATTGTGAAGTCGGGCTGTACTCCTCGACCATTGTGAGCCGACTGAGTCTCGGCAAGCGTAGCATCACCCTCAAAGAACCACTGCGGCATCAATCCCGAGGCTATCCCTACGGCCTGTTGTCCGATGATGTAGCTGCTTAGACGGGTGAATCCGCGTTTAAGGTTGCTCAGCTGGACTGCGTGTCGATATTCGTGTGCCGTGAGCTGCTTGAGCCACGGTGTAGCCGAGGCCTTAATCTGAGGCTCGGTTTGCAACTCGATGCGTTTCGGAGCCCAGACTACTACACCATTTGAATAGGGATTTTCCGAGTGGATAATTACGGGCATTTGCTCTGCTCGCATCGAAAATCCGAATGTGTCGCTGCTGTCGAGAATCTCGAAATATTGAGCCATACTTTGGGCTTTTGACTCGAATTCCCGAGGGTAAATCAACCTTACCGAGCGATTTTTCAGCTCGCGCCACTTTAGACGGGCTGGGTCCTGTCCATCGTTGTAGTATTGAGCCAGCGCATTGCTCGCAAAAACTGTGAGCAGCAGTGTGACTATAATCAGGTGTCGAATCATTTTCCGCCGGCCTTTTTAGCTCGGTAGCCCTCGCTTGTGAGTATCTCGAGCACGCGGTCGCGCATATCGCCCTGAATGATTATCTCGCCGTCGCGCGTTGAGCCGCCTACTCCGCACTTGCTCTTGAGCTTGCGTGCCAATGTGTCCAGGTCATCTTGTGAACCCACAAACCCACGCACTAACGTAGCCCGTTTGCCGCCCTTGATATGGGTGTCGAGCCAGATGCGCAAATCCTGTCGTTCTGGAGCAAGTGTTTCTATTTCAGGTTCCTCTTCTGTCTGGTAGTTGAAATCGGGGTTGGTTGAGTAGACTATATTGAGTCTTTTTTTCCAATCGTTATTTGACATAGAATTAAATTTTTTTACCGAATGACAAATCGCCTACATCTCCTATACCCGGAACTATATACGAGCGTGCCGTTAGCTCCTGATCCAAAGCGGCAGTCCAGACTGTCACTTTGCGAGATGCAAGGTGTTTCACTATGTGGTCTACGCCCGTAGGTGTAGCTATGACAGAGGCAAAATGCACCTCCTTAGGCGAGCCTGCCTCGCTGGTCAGGGCTTCATAGGCATTGACGCTTGATGCTCCTGTGGCCAATAGCGGGTCGATGATTATCAGAGTTTTGTCCTCGAGCGAGCAGCTCGAAATATAGTCCATCTCGATTGTGTAGCTGCCGTCTTTGTGGTACTTGCGATAGGCCGAAATGAACGAATTGTCTGCCTGGTCGAACATCTCGAGAAATCCCGCGTGAAAGGGCAGTCCTGACCTGAGTATCGTTGCCAAAACAATCTGATTATCGGGCAGCATTACGCTGGTTTGTCCAAGTGGCGACTCGACGGTTTCGGGGTGATAATTCATCGTTTTGCTTATCTCATAGGCCATTATGCGCCCTATTCTTTCGAGGTTTATACGAAAGCGCACTCTGTCCTGTTGAATCGTGCAGTCGCGCAATTCTGATACATAGCGATTCAGAATCGAATTCTCTCTGTCAAGTACCTTTAGCATAATATCTGAAATTTTTAAAAAATCTTCTAATACAAGTAGTTGTTGAATGGGTAGCGGCCTGCGTGTATCTCGCGAACCATACCATACAAATCTTTGCGGAACTTGTCGATATTCACCTTCTGTTTTGCTGAGATAAATATCTTTGGCTGGTCATCTTTAGCGAGCCACATACTCTGCAACTCTTCGAGCGAAATGTTCTCTGACGTAGCTGGTGTCAGGTCGTCTTCCTCTTTTGGTATGTAGCTGTAATTGTCTATCTTGTTGAATACGGTGTAAACGGGTTTGTCGCCAGCGCCAATTTCGGCCAGAGTTTGTTTCACCACGTTCATCTGCTCCTCGAAGTTGGGGTGCGAGATGTCCACAACGTGCAGCAGCAGGTCGGCTTCGCGCACCTCGTCGAGTGTGCTCTTGAACGACTCGACAAGCTGGTGTGGCAATTTGCGGATAAATCCTACCGTATCGCTCAACAGAAACGGCAGATTGTCAATGACTACCTTTCTCACCGTAGTGTCTAATGTCGCAAACAGTTTATTCTCGGCGAAAACTTCGCTCTTGCTGATGAGGTT
>JAZOQL010000155.1:0-4522 GCA_045656065.1 Rikenellaceae bacterium
GCTACGATCCGACTTTGGTAACCTGAAAAGCGAGTAAAACTATGAATATCGAGCAATTTGCACACCCATATATGCTGTGGTTTTTAGCGGTAATCCCGTTGATGGCAGTCTATTATATCTATCGGCTGCTTGGGCGCGGCACAGCAACAGTTACAATATCATCGGTTGGAAACATTGCGCGGCTGCCAAAGGGGGCGAAATACTACCTTCGCCATCTGCCCGCAGTGCTGAGAATCGTAGCCGTAGGGCTGCTAATCGTAGCACTTGCCCGCCCTCAAAGTACCGAGAGTGGAACAAACTCAAACACGCTGGGTATTGACATCGTGTTGTCGCTTGACATATCGAGCAGTATGCTGGCTCGCGACCTGACGCCCGACCGAATCACCGCAGCAAAAACCGTAGCTCGAGACTTCATCTACGACCGCCCCAGCGACCGAATCGGGCTTGTGGTATTCGCAGGCGAGAGTTTCACACAGTGTCCGCTGACTACGGATAAGGCGACACTCACCACGCTGCTGAGCCAGATTCGCAGCGGCATCATTGACGATGGTACGGCAATCGGCAACGGACTCGCCACGGCACTCAACCGCCTGAAAGACAGCAACTCAAAGAGCAAAGTAGTGATACTTCTGACCGACGGTGTGAACAACAGCGGACAGATTTCGCCACAAACTGCAGCAGAAATTGCCGAAACGCTCGGCATCAGGGTCTACACAATCGGCGTGGGCTCGGAGGGAATGGCTCCGGTACCTGTTATTGATGCGTGGGGGCAGACTCGATTTGCCAATATGCCCGTTGAAATTGACGAAAAGGTATTGACCGAAATCGCCGAAAAGACAGGCGGAAAATATTTCCGAGCTACGGACAACGAGACGCTGAAATCAATCTACAATGAGATTAATCAGTTGGAAAAGAACAGAATCGAATCAGACAATTTCACTCGCTACCACGAGACATATCTGAATTGGGTGCTTTTAGCCCTTGCGTGCCTGGTGTTGGGATTCCTGATTCAGAGCACATACCTAAGACGTATCCCCTAAAAAATTGAAAAAATGTTTAGATTCGCAGAACCGCAATACCTTTATCTATTGATATTGATTCCGATACTTATCGCAGTCTATGTGTGGTATCGGGCAGATTATCGCCGTCGCAAACGCAAATTTGCGCAGAACGAAATAATGCAGATTTTATCTCCCGACGCATCAAACAGCCGCACTCGCCACAAATTCGAGCTGTACTTGTTTGCAGTGCTACTGTTGATTATCGCCGTAGCCCGTCCGCAGTTCGGTTCGAAACTCAAAGAGGAGAAACGAACCGGTCGTGAGATTATGCTGGCAGTCGACGTTTCGAACAGTATGCTGGCTCAGGATATTGAGCCTACGCGTCTGGAGCGCACAAAATTTGCAATCGAGCGACTGATTGAACAGCTCGACGAGGACCGAATCGGAGTAATAGTCTTTGCGGGCGATGCCTATGTTCAACTGCCCATTACGTCGGATTATACCGCTGCAGCGGCATTTGTGCGTAACCTCTCGCCAACAATGATTTCAAAACAGGGCACTGCCATAGGCGCAGCGCTGGAGATGGCTACCAACTCGTTCTCGTCAAGCAGCAAAGGCAGCCGCGTAGTAATACTTATTTCAGATGGTGAGAATCACCAGGACAATCCGCTGAATGCAGCAGAATTAGCTGCTCAACAGGGCATTAAGGTATATGTCATCGGCATCGGTACGCCCGAAGGTTCGCCAATCAAAATAGGCGATGACTTCCTGAAGGACCACGAAGGCAATATCGTGGTGACGAAACTCGACGAAAAGATACTCGAACAAATCGCCGTAACTACGGGCGGTTCGTATATCCGAGCAAATAACCACAGCATCGGCCTGCAGGAGATAATCAACCGCATCAACGAACTCGAAAAGAAAGAGCTTTCAACGATGATATTCGAAGAGTATAACGAACAATACCAATGGTTCGTAGGCGCAGCATTGTTGCTGTTATTACTCGACTTTTTTATGTATGACCGTCGCAACAAGTTAATTTCCAAGCTAAATATTTTTACTCGCAACAATAAGTAATACAATAAAATAACAAAAACTTAAATTATGAATAAACTTGCAATCGTAACAGGAGCATCATCAGGCATAGGCCAGGCAACTGCACGCCGTTTGGCGAAATTGGGATATAATTTGGTAATCACAGCACGTCGCAAAGAACGACTCGAAAAGTTGGCTGAAGAGTTGATTTCAACATACGGCATCAAGATTCAAATCTTGTGCTTCGACGTTCGCGACCGCGAGGCTACCGAACAGGCACTCAGCACGATAGACAAATCGCTGGGGGACATCTGCGTATTGATGAACAATGCAGGTCTGGCAGCCGGACTCGAACACATCGACCAGGGTTCGACAGACGATTGGGACAGAATGATTGACACAAATGTCAAAGGTGTATTGTATGTTACCCGCATCGTTTCGCAGATGATGATTGCAGCAGGCAAAGGTGGACACATCTTCAATGTTGGTTCAATCGCGGGTATTCAGACCTACGAAAATGGTGCAGTTTATTGCGCATCAAAACACGCAATGCACGCACTTTCACAGGGTATGCGCATCGACTTCCTCAAACACGGAATCAAGGTTACCGAACTTCGTCCGGGTATGGTTGAAACCGAATTCTCGACCGTTCGTTTCCACGGCGACCAAGAACGCGCAGACAATGTATATAAGGGCGTAACTCCACTTGTAGGCGATGACATTGCAGCAGTTATCGAGTATTGCTTGTCGCTGCCGGCACACGTTAATCTGAACGACATCGAGATTATGCCTACACAACAGGCAAATGCCTACTATACACATCGCAACTAAAGATGAACGTACGAATTGCGGAAGATTGGAAGGAGTTGCTCGCACAAGAGTTCGAGCAACCCTATTTCCGCGACCTTACAGAATTTGTACGTTCGGAGTACTCACAACATCAGGTATTTCCATCTGGCGGAAATATATTCCGCGCCTTTGACAAGTGTCCGTTAGATTCACTTAAAGTTGTAATCGTGGGTCAGGATCCCTATCACGGAGATGGTCAGGCAAACGGACTCTGTTTTTCAGTCAATCCGGGGGTAGCATTTCCACCCTCACTGCGCAACATATTTGCAGAAATTGAGTCTGACTTGGGCAAACCGATACCGACGAGTGGCGACCTTGAACGCTGGGCTGAACAGGGCGTTTTGATGTTGAATTCGGTATTGACAGTGCGAGCACATCAAGCCACATCTCATCAGGGACGCGGCTGGGAGCGATTCACCGATGCCGTTTTGGCTCAAATTTCCCGACACAAAGAGGGCGTAGTCTATATGTTGTGGGGTGCGTATGCACAGCGCAAATGTTCGGTAGTAGACCCTGCTCGCAACTGCATATTGACTGCGGTACACCCGTCGCCGTTGTCTGCGTATCGAGGATTTTTTGGTTGCAGACACTTCAGCAAAGCCAATGAGTATTTGCGCTCCATCGGCAAAACCGAGATTGATTGGTAATAAGATGTAGGTTAATATCAATAAAAAAACGCCCCAACAGAGTAGATTCTGGCGGGGTATTTTATTCATCAAATAATTACAAACAGACAAAAACTAACCTAATAGTTCATCGAGTTTAGCCTCGGTTTGAGCCTTTATCTCAGGGGTGATATAGTTATCGCACATCTTTATCACAGCCCACAAAGCACCTGCGTCGTCGGTGTATCCTGCAACGGGAATAAAATCGGGCAATAAATCCACAGGCACAATCAAGTATCCCAATGCACCCGTAATAGCCACCTTGATATTGAGCGGTACATCTGGAGACTTCATCAGATAGTACAACAACAAAGCAGGCTTGAGAACATTCTTACCAAGCGACCTGACCTTAGCCCAGAACTTGGAATCAGAATAGTGTTTTCTGTACGGAGTTGTGTCTTGCGGCACTTGCAACTTATTCATAAATGCTCATCATTTTATTTAATTGATTTTGCAAAGATAAAATTTCTATCTTATACTGCGCAAATTTTTGAATAAACATTTAAAAATTTATTCTGGCTCAGGGGTGTACAAAGACAAGGTGCATATAATTTAGGTCAAAGCAAGGTATCATCGCTCTGGCCGAGATGGTATCAAAATAGCGACTCGTTTGACAAAAACGTTAACACTCAACCATTAAACACAAAAATCCCCAAAGGCTACACCATTCTCGGTTATAACCATTGGGGATAGTTTATTTGGAGATGGAAACGATTAGCCCATCTTGCCTGTAAGGTAGGCTTTGGTGCGTTCGTCTGATGGGTTGGTGAACATCGTTTCGGTATCGCCATACTCGACCAACTCACCCAGGTACATAAACATCGACTTCGAAGATATTCGTTTTGCTTGCCCCATATTGTGCGTCACGATAAGGATTGTAACCTCCTTCTGCAACTCCAATAGCAGCTCCTCGATATGCTTTGTCGCAATGGGGTCGAGTGCAGATGTTGGCTCATCCATCAGAAGAACATC
>JAZOQL010000156.1:0-1393 GCA_045656065.1 Rikenellaceae bacterium
GGACGCGTGAGCTATGTTTGTCAGGCCGATTACCGTCAGGATAGCGAATTGGACAATCTGGTCAAGGCTATAATCGACAAAATCGTGGCAGATGTTAATCTCCAGAAATTTGAGATAAATGAATAGAATTATATTTTCGACCAATAACCAGCACAAGTTGGCTGAGGTGCAGAGTGCTTTGGGCGACAAAATAGAGTTGGTTACGCTCAAAGAGGTTGGCATTACGGAGGACATTCCTGAGAACGGGGCTACACTTGAAGAGAATGCTTCTATTAAATCGGGCTATGTTTTCGAGCGACTCGGAATGGTTTGCTTCGCAGATGATACGGGACTCGAGGTCGATGCTTTGGGCGGTGCTCCGGGAGTTCATACTGCCCGTTATGCGCAGATTGAAAAAGATGATAACAAGAATATCGACCTGCTGTTGAAGAATCTTCAGGGGGCGGAGAGTCGTGCTGCGCAGTTCAGAACGGTGATTTCGCTGCGATTGGCGGGAAGAGAGTATCTTTTTGAAGGTGTGGTGCGTGGTGTGATAACCCAATCTCGTCAGGGTGAAGATGGTTTCGGATATGACCCCGTATTTATGCCAGAAGGATATGACAGAACGTTTGCTCAGATGACAATGGAGGAGAAGAATAAAATCAGTCATCGTGGTCGTGCCGTAGCAAAACTTGTGGAATTTCTTTTGCAAGCTGATATCTGATGAAATCGTATAAGGGACAGGCTGTCGTGCTGCACACTCTGAAATATGGTGAGTCTGGCTTGATAGTCAGCCTTTATAGTCGCGATTCTGGGCGCGAGACGCTGATGCTCAACGGTGTTCGCAGTAAAACAAAGGGCAATCGCGCAGCACTTCTTCAACCGATGTTTCTGATTGACTATGAGGCGTCGGAGGTTCCACACGGGCGAATGCACCGACTGAAAGATATTGCTTCGGCGTTGCCTCTTGTTGCGGAGTTTGATTTGAGGCGCAGTGCGCTGTCAATGTTCATAGCCGAGGTGGTCTACCGTCTGGTTAAGGAGGAGGTGGCAAATGAGGCTATGTATCAATTTTTAGCCCAAACTTCACATTGGCTCAGAGTTATGGAGTCGGGTGTGGAGAATCTTCATCTGTGGTTTATGGTTAGACTGTCCGTTTTGATGGGATTCTGTCCCGAGGATAATTGGTTTGAGGAGTCATTTTTCGATGTCACACAAGGGCGATTCGTGGTGTTGCCCCCGATGCACAAGATGTATTTTGACAGAGAGCAGTCGGAGTTGCTGTGCAGATTGATGAATGTTTCCACAGTCGATGAGTTGGCAGCTATAACTCTGTCTCGAGTGCGCCGACGCGAATTCCTCGAAAATATGTTGACATTCATAGGTTATCATAACGACGGAATGGGCGCAGTAA
>JAZOQL010000157.1:0-1297 GCA_045656065.1 Rikenellaceae bacterium
CTATGGCAAAGAAACCTTCGGGGGCTTCGTTGTGGCTTTTAACGAAATTGAATTTCCACTCACCAGTGAGGTCAAGCCTGAAGAAACAAGCGGCGGATACGGCGGTTACTACAGACACGGCAGATGGCACAGTTGGGGCGGCTACAGTCGTAAGGGCAGAGCCGCAACGATGGACAAGTCAGCGTTCAAGGGCAAGAACCCATCCACGGTAGCAACCAAGCCGACATACAAGAGCCTTGCTACAACGCTGAACACAACTGGTAATAATACACGAGCGGATTATGATACCGCCTCTGTCAAGTATCAGACGGCAAAGGCTGTCAAGTCAGCGCCGAAGAAGAAAACTACCGCAAAGAAGACACCGCCAAAAGTCAAGTTCAAGAAATATGAGGTATAGCAAATGGCAAGACAAGGAACAACACCGATAATAACGCTCGACGTAGCGCAGGACTTTGACAACTGCAACGTCTATGTAACCATCGACCAAGGCGGTACGCAGGTTACAAAGGCGAGCAGGGAGTCAGCAGACATCGAGATAACAAAGCACTACGACGATGACGGAAACTTTGACTACAGCAAGGTGGCTGTATATCTACAGCAGAAAGACACGCTCGGATTCAATGTCGGCAAGGTGCGTGTTCAGATTCGATGGATAGACTTCCTCGGCAATGCGTTCGCTACTGACATCAAGTCATTCAAGATAGACGAATCGCTACTCGAAGATGTAATTGATTACGGCAACTAACAAAGGAGCGCTATATGAATACATTAAGTTCATTACTCAAATTCATCGCAAACAGTATCGCCCCTATCATCTCTAATCAGACGGCTAAAAAGGTGCTTGCCGCTCCTAACGGGGCGACGGGCAAGCCGTCGTTCAGGGAACTCGGTGCGAGCGATATTGCAAGCGGAGTATTTACAACAGATAGAATACCGAACTTGGACGCAAGCAAGATAAACAGCGGAGTCCTCGGAACAGCAAGGATACCTGAACTTGACGCGAGCAAGACCACAAGCGGGGTATTCGCTTCAGCAAGGATACCGAACTTGGATATGAGCAAAGTACCTAACGCTTTAGCCAAATCGGATATTACGACCCACACATTAACAATAGACAACAAGAAGCTCAACGCATCTGACGACTATGAAACGTACACATTCACAAATGCAGGACTCACGGGCTACACGTTACTCGGCGTTGTTGGCGCACGTTTCCTCAATGCGACTAACAGCGGCGAGAACGCAACTGGCGTTGTGCTACGAGGCTACACATTCAGCTCGTCAGAGAACACCATCA
>JAZOQL010000158.1:0-9807 GCA_045656065.1 Rikenellaceae bacterium
GGAAAGCGGCTGCCTAAAGGGAGGTTGCCTACCCAAACAGAAACTGTTGTACGTCTGCCATTGGACTCGCGTTTCATATATCTGATGTTTTGAGATTCGACGAAAATTTATTCGAATCGCAAAGTTACAAAAAAGTAGCAATGATGTTTTTTATCTCTACTGAAATCTTTGTCCGCCACGAAAATATTATGCCCTGTGATTGGCTCTTGCCCCTGTCTAATGGTTTATAAAGTCTTGTTTATTTGCTATTTGGCTCGATTTTATAAGACAAAAATATCTTATAATATAAATTATTGCAATAATTTGTAATATTCATTGTAAATTTAATTGTAATTTTATTGCAATTTTAAAAAGCTGTAACAATTTAAAAACAATGAAATTATGTTAAGTAATCAAGAAACTTTAAGCCCTGCAAGCGAACCGCTGGGTGACCTGACAGAGAATTTAATTAATGTTTTAAATCAAGCCCACGAGTTGTCGTTTGTTCTGACAAAAGAGCGAGCTAAGCACAAACTGTCGACTATGCGCAGCTCGAACGTCTCGCGGGAAATTAACGATTTGATAAAGGTTATTAAATCAATTAAAAATTATTGACATATATAACATATTGATAATCAAAAGTGATGGATAGTTTATAAACATTAATCGACAAATTTCAACAATATTATCAACATTAAAACAACAAACTAAATGGGAACAACAAAACTCTTTGATGCAATAACCGAAGTTGCTTCGGATATGGAAATCTCCACATTTTCGGGAGATAAAAATCTGATTTCGCAGACCGCATTACAGCCTCGCTCGTTGTGGGTGTTGCCTCCGACCGTAGGCCAGATTGTCGGTGTATTTGACTCGGAGGTGCACTATAAACTCGAAATGTACTACATCGAATTCATTGAATGCGGTGAAAATCAAAATGTTAATCAGATGGTCGATGTTATGTGCCGATTTGCTGCCGAGCTGGCAAAACATTCCTCAGTTGAACACTGCTCGGTAGGAGAGATTGTGCCGGTGTCGGTGCCGTTGACAAGATACGGAGAACTCAGCGTAAAAATGAATATTGAGGTGAAAATTTCAAATTGTGAACATCTGTCAATATAATTATATAAACATTTAAACATTAGTGATTGTTCTGATAGTCAGCAATGTGGTTAGCTGATTCAGAAATTATGAACAAACAATTTACATTTTAAAAACAATTTTATCAACAACGATATGCAAATTATCAATTCTCCAGAACGTTTTGCTGCGCTACTGAAAGATGGCCTGTTTGAGATAGCTGCTGAGAGTGCAGAGCCTACTGATGTGAAGATTCTAAACTCCGAGTCCCAAACTATCGGGGTGAAAAGATTTTTAGAGACCGAACCATTCAGAGTCAATGTGGCTCACTATTTTGGTGACTCGATTAAAGTTGAGCCTTGTGTGGCAGATTCGCCCAATGTTTTTCTGAATGAAGACCGAATTGTACCCGTGAAAATCAGAGTCGAAAATAGTAGTAATAGTATTGATTCTGAGTCAATACCGATGCTATATGCACGTGTCGGAGCGAGCGAGGGCGAGCTGCTCAACAAAATGCCCGAGCCTAAAACAATATATCGAAACAGCTGCGAACAAATCGACCTGTGGCTCGATGGTCAGAGCCTGCAGGTAGAAATAGAGACTCTGGTTGACGGAGTGACCGAAACCTATCAATGGGGAGCATTGGCTGCTCAGTGTGGGGTAGTGTCGATAACGGTCAATGCGCCCAAAATTATGCAACTGCTCGACTGCACAAACCAGACTACGCCATTCAGATTGAAGATTACGGTGGGGGCTGCTGTCAGATATGTCGAGTATCTGTTGATGAGCAGTGCAGATGAACAGGTGTCGCTTAAATGGCTCAACGAATTCGGTGGCATTGAATCTCACCCGTTCGATTCGATATGTGCCCAGAGGCGCGAGGCAGATGCTCGTGGTTGTCGATTGTCGCTGCTCTCCGAGCCGGAAGATGGAGCTGTGATAAAGTGGCTCAGCGGAATTATCTCTGCCGAGAGTGTGTGGCTCGTTGTGGAGGGCAGAGTGATGCCGGTTGAGGTTGTGACCGATAAAGTCGAAATTCTTGCAAATCAGTTGCAGAGGATTGTGGTTGAGGTGACACTGCTCAATGATGAGCTTTTTTAATTAGTAATCATCTGATTAATCACAATTACAGATATGTTGAAATTATTCATAGACTCGCAAGAGGTCGAGTCGCCAATTTGCGATGATTTGAAAATCGGGCTTAATGTCAGACAGATTACCTCGCCTGAGGTTGTGGCTCGAGATGGTGTGGTCAGATTTAGCATTCCAGCGACGGCTGCCAATCGTGTGGTGATGAAACATACTGACCAGATTTTTTCTGCCGAGAGATTCAATGATACTGAGCACAATGGTCGCATTGAGCTGGATTCGGCTACGGTTTATGAGGGTGCGTTGGTGCTCGAGAATTTTGTCTCATCTGCCTCGGGCGGAGAGTTCTATAATGTGATATTGAAACCCGAGTCTGAACGCTGGAAACAAAATTCGGCAAAGGCTCTGATGAAGGATATTGCCATTGAGTATCAGGCTCAGTTGTCGGATTCGGTAATCAGAAACTCGTGGAACAACTCCGACCCGTTTGTGTTTCTCCCCGTACAGCGTGATAGATTCAATTTCCAGTTCGATGTGTCCAGCTCTATGCCGGTTATGGCTCTGACGGTGGAGAATTATCACCCGTTTCTTCACGTGGAGACTGCTCTGCGAGCCATTGCTGCCGAGTCGGGATACACAATCGTATCTGAGTTCTTCGAGAGCGGATTTTTCCGGTCGCTATATATGAGTGGCAACTACCCCTCGACAAATTCCGAACTGTTAGCCAGCCGAATGGCTTTTAATGCGGGTCGACTCTCCGATTCGGAAGTTGTCTCTGTCGAGGCCGACCAATGGGTATTTGCAAACCCTTCGCGCACAACCGGAGCCAATGTCGGAAATATCGTCGAATCGGCAGACAGCCACGATGATATAACATTCTACAATAACGGAGGCTGTTTTCAGATGCTCGATGACAAGATTGTCTTTGTTCCGAGTGAAGAGGCTGTGATTGGGTTTGAATATGAATTCAGATACGAATGTGGATTTACGATTGAATCTGTCGAGCGACTGCGCACCTTCGACACTATCTGTCTTGAAGATGGACTGTCATATTCGTTCGTTGTGCCAAATACGGTCTCGGTTCTGAACAACTCGACACACTTTACGGGGAATTTGGTCTTGAGATGCAGTCTGGTGAATGACTACCGAGTGAGAATGCGCATAATCTACGAGGGCGGAACATTCGAAATTATTTCGGTTAATTTTGATTATGTCTTTCTGTCGCGAACAGAGTACATATCGTCGGTCAGAGTTGAAATATCGTCCAACGGAACAAGATACACAACTGCCACTGAGGGCTGGTCGCTCTATTACGCAGACGACTACAACGGACAGGTGCAGGTCAACGTCAAGTTGCGCAGCCAACCCAAGCTGAGAAAAGCTGGCGAAATTATCCGATTTGATGGTATCTATTTTTCGGGGTACGATTCGGATACGACTTTCCGCTTGCTGGCTACCACCAGATTGCGCCCGATATTTGGCGAGTCGCTCGGCGTGGATAGTCCGATTGAGACCAAGACGCTGATGGCTCACGATGGGGTCTATCAGTCGGCGCTCTTTGGGGCAGTGGCTCAAATGTTCAACCTGAGATTCTATACCGATAGAGTGGGGTCGAGAATTTTTGTCGAGCCGTATGATGAGTTCTACACCTCGGGCAGCATTGTCGATTGGCGTGCTAAACAGGATTTTGACGCGGAGGTGACGGTCAGCGATGCAGGCAGCACACTCAGCAGGACAATGACCTATATGTATCGCGACGGTGATGGTGCCGTAGCCCGTTGGAATGAGGATAACAAAAAGAAATTTGGTCGCTGGCGAACTTCGGTCTCGAACTGTATGGCCGACGATGGCGAGACCGTAGTTCTGAATCCGCTCTTTACGCCGACACGAGGTCATTCGTCGGTATTGCCTTCGGCTCAGAGTGCGCACGTAATCAACGTTGGCGACAGACTCAGATATGGAGTCCCAAATAACGGAGATATGTTTGTAGCACCCAAGATAGTGCGATATTTGGGAATGAGTCCATTGCTCTCGGGTGAGCGCTGGGGTTGGCCTGCCGGAATAACGAGCTATCCTTTGGTGGCGTTCCACCTGACGGGCTTGTCGGGAAGTGTCGATCCGCAGTACAATAGCGTGCAGTGTGACGATATCGCAGTGCTCGAGCAAAAGGGTATGACGCTATGTTTTGATGATTATGAGGGTCAGCGCGGTCTGCATCAGTTCTATGATAATATGTATCAGCAGATTAACTCCGGGCGAATTGTTACGCTCAGCCTGAAGCTCACCCCCGCCGACATTGAGATGTTGTCGATGCCAAACGAGGTTGCAGACCTTAGGTCGACATTTTTGCTCAGTGTTGGTGGCGAGAATCTAAAGTGTCGATTGGTCGAGATTCAGGATTTTGACCCTCGACAGAGCAAATCAACCCAATGTACATTCCTTGTTATTAACTAAAGATAGACACGATGACTACCTACGAAAAAGAATTTCTGGAGATATTCAGCTCAAAATATGCCGATGCGAGTATCGAAAAAACATTTGAATTGCTGGTGGCAATGGGACTGATTGAACCGACTATGTGTAAGGTCGCAGTTATTCGCAACTTTGTGAACAAGCAGGTCGATTCGGGTGTTGGCAAGCTCGATGCTATGTGGTCGGCGACCGAACACTTTGCCTGCACCTACGAATATGTGCGGCGATGTATGTACTACTATCGGGATATGAATTTCATCTGACAGAAAAAATGAGGGCTACAAATCCGCAGTGTTGCTACGGATTTGTAGTTGTTTTTATTGCACGCCATTGGCTGAGCCCAATACACTGTGGCGGCGGCGAATCATCGTGAGCAGCAGCATCACAACTGAAATCACAAAACTGAATATGAAGGGGACATAGACCGATTGCGTAGAAAAGATGCTGTCTAACCACTTGAGGGCTACGGGATAGAAGATAATCGAAAGGTAGTTCATTGTCATAACCCACGAAAGTGAGTATGTGGCTCGGTGTTTCGATACTCCCCGTACGGCCTTCTCATAGACCATAGGTTGCATTATGCCGTAGCCGAATCCTGAAAGAACGGCTCCCACAGCAAGTGCCCACAAATTGTGCGACAGCAGAAATATCCCTATGCCGACGACAATCATCAGTGTCGAGATGATGTTTATCCATTTGCCCCACCACTTGATGAAGTAACTAAGTGTGAATCCGGGTATGGTTATGGCAAGAAAAAAGGCTGCGATTAGTGTGCCGCTATCTGCCGAGGAGCCTATCTTCAACTGCTCGAGAAACAGCGACAGCTCAATCGGAATGGCCAGCACCATTACACACAGCGTGAAGTAGAACCACATCAGTGCCCACGGCATTTTAAATCGCGACATTGTGTCGTTTGTCTGAGCATTGTCCTTTATCGAATCGTGTGGAAGCGGTGTCGGAGTCTCTGCTTTCAGTGGGTCTATGCTCTCGGCTGGGAGTTTAGGCTCGCGATTAGGCCTGAGTACAAAAACAAGTATCAACGAGACCAGCGAAAACATATAGACCAGAAATGCCCAATGCCAATCAATATCGGCCAATTCGCCTGTGATAATCGTAGCCAGAACCAACGAGGTGTTCGTAACTCCGGACGATATGCCTAACTGGCGTTGGCGTTGTTCGCCGCTGAAGTATATGGCAATCAGTCCTTTGGATAGAGGAATAATCATACCGGCACCGACACCCAACAGGACACTTATCCATAGTAGCGCCTCAATCGAGTCTGCTTGCAGATATAGTATCGAACTAAATAAAAACAGCCCCAGACCGATAATCAAAATGGTTTTTCTGTCGCGATTTATTGATAATCGGCCACTGAGCAATATGAAAGGTATCACCACAAGCGACGAGATTGTAGCCAACAGTTGCAGCTGAAATTGTGTTGCATTGGGGAATATGTGTTCCAGCTCACCGAGTATTGGCGAGATGGCAAGCCCGGGCAACGAGATTACAACTGAAACAGAGTATATTGCACACAATGTGAGTAGTCCGATTGTGGTGCCTGAGCCGGTTTTGATTCTCATAGCCTAATAGATGTTTTGAACGTAATTTATGGTATATGTCGCATCACGAAGCTGGGGTAGCACGTCGCGTTTCAGAATGTCATACAGGTCGGCGTGTGCTCGGAGCATCTTTTCGCAGCGAGCCTGGTCTGTGCAGTTGCGAATGATTTCGATGATTTTGTTCTTTTGTGAGGCTGGAATCGAAAGCTGTTCGACCAGCGGAATGGCCTCTCTCCATTGAGCTACGCGGCCGTCCGACTTGATGGCATTGGCCGGCACGTGACACTCGCAATGGGTGCGGATATATTTGCACAACTCGGCAGCGCGCTGTTGAGCCAAAGTGAGATTTTTTGAGTATGTGCCGTCGGGCGACGACTCGGCAATGACTATAATCGACACGATGCGTTTCGATGTGTCGCTCAGCACCGAGGTCAGCAAATCTTCAATTGCCTTTAGATTTTGGGCATTTTCGTCAAGAGCCGGATTTATTTTGGCGCTGTTAATCATATAGTTAAAATGGGCCTGTCCGCTTTTTGATATTGCTACAACCCGATGCGATGGTTTGTGTGCGGAACAATTTTCGGCAGTCTGATGTGAATTAGTGGGGCGGGTGTTGTGAGTCAGCACTCCGCGAGCAATCATTTGGTCCATCACCACATCGCGACCCGAACTCTTGATGGACATACCTCGCAGATATGTTTTCGAATTTGCCATCCACTCGGCATAGGGGAATCGCTCTTTGTAGTTTATTGTTGCTCCGTGTTTTACAAGTTTGCGGGGTATAGAGTAGGGCGCATCGGAGTATTTCGACGAGTTTATCTCAATAGATGGCAGTTCGAGAATCTGATTCTCACCCACAATGACCGGAGTCAGCTCCATCAGAGCGTGGCGTTTGATTGATTTCGGCGGAATGATAATCGACATATTCAGGTCTACCATTCCATTGTTATTGACCAACAATACAGTGTCAGGCACCATTTGTGGCAATCCGCTACGCGAAATGGTTCGTTTTGCGCTACACGCAGCCGTCACAACTGCTGTGGCTGCAATAGCTAAATAATAAATTGATTTCATAGACAAATTTTTTAAAGTAAGATAAATAGAAGTTCGAAAGCAATAATTGCAACTTTTCTGCCAAACATTTTGATAAATTAGATAAAAGTTATACCTTTGTGCCTTGAGGATTGCCCGGATGGTGGAATGGTAGACACGCCGGACTTAAAATCCTGTGACCATTGTGGTCGTGCGGGTTCAAGTCCCGCTCCGGGTACGTAAAGAGGCTGTCCGACAAGTTGTGGGGCAGCCTCTTTTTTCGATTGATTAGGTTTCTAACCTTTTGTAAATATGAGTATTGTTTCGAATCTTATCTCGCTGGGCAGCGCAACTGTAGGAATGGTGTTGATTGCACTTGTTGTCGCTGCTGTTGTCAAAATGTTCGGAGGTGCATTTAAAAAGTCATTTAAGCGATTGTTGTGGTTGGCAGTGCTGCCGTTGTTGCTGTGGAGCTACGGAACGCTTGTCGAGAGAAATATTTTTCGAGTTGTGCCCATTGAAATAGTGAGCAGCAATCTGCCCCAATCGTTCAATGGCTATCGTATAGTTCATATATCAGATTTGCACTTGGCGTCGTTTGAGGGTCGCAACCGAGCCCTGATTCGCGCTGTAAGAAAAATCAATGCTCAGAATCCTGACCTTATCCTCTTTACGGGAGACCTTGTGACAATCGGACCTCGCGAACTTGGCGGCGGATTGCAGGAGATTCTTTCGGGTCTTAGAGCTAAAGATGGAATCTACGCCATACTCGGCAACCACGACTTCTGCACCTACGGCAAGTGGCAGTCGAAGAGAGCTCAGGCCGATGCACTCGAAGAACTGAAATTGAGAATCAGAAATATGGGCTGGAAGTTGCTGTCAAACACAAATGTGCATATTGTGAGAAACGGTGTGGATAGCATCTCGCTTATCGGGATTGATAACATCTCGACCAATAAACATTTCAATTCTTATGGTGATTTGGGTAAAGCTCTGGAGGGCGCAAATGGACAGTACAAGATATTGATGAGTCACGACCCTGCGCTGTGGCGAGCCGAGATTGTTGCTCCGAAAACAGACATAGACCTGACTCTGTCGGGACACACCCACGCGATGCAGTTCTCGCTGCCGGGCTGGAGCCCTTCGGCGTTGCTCTTTGATGAGTATCGCGGATTGTACTCCGAGTGTGAACAGCTGCTCTATGTCAATATCGGGCTGGGACAAACCTTTTTTTCGGCGCGAATTGGTGCTGTCCCCGAAATTACAGTGCTGAATCTTTCAAAAAAATAGAGTATTTGAAACCATCTACGCAAAAAAAAATGTACCTTTGCGTGTTATTAGATAAAAATCAACTATGCTGACACTTAAACAACTTCGCGATGAACGCGAAAATACAATACGCAGACTCGCTGTCAAGGGCGTAGATGCAGCTCCGGTAATCGACAAGATTATCGAATTGGACAACCAGAGAAAGGCGCTTCAGGCTGAACTCGACAATAACCTCGCAGAACAGAACTCAATTGCTCGCAGCATCGGACAATTGTTCAAAGAGGGTAAGGCTCAGGAAGCCAACGAACTGAAAGCTAAAACCGCAGAGCTCAAAGAGCAATCAAAGGATATCGACCTGAGACTCAAAGAGGTGAGCGAACAACAGAACTCGCTGATTGTGACTCTGCCCAACGTGCCTAACGAGATTGTGCCTGAGGGCAGAACTGCCGAAGATAATGTCGAAATTCGTCGTGGCGGTGAGATTCCCGAACTTGGCGAGCAGAAGTTGCCCCACTGGGAACTGACTAAAAAATATGATATCATCGATTTTGAACTCGGAAATAAACTCACCGGTGCAGGTTTCCCTGTCTACAAAGGACAAGGTGCAAGACTCGAACGTGCTCTGATTTCGATGTTCCTGGATTGTAACGTCGCAGCGGGTTACACCGAAATTATGCCGCCGCTGATGGTCAATGAGGCATCGGGTTTCGGTACGGGTCAATTGCCCGATAAGGAGGGACAGATGTATCACTGCACTCAGGACAACTTCTATCTTATTCCGACTGCGGAGGTGCCCGTTACAAATATCTTCCGTGATGTAATCATTGACGAAAAGGATTTCCCCGTTAAGTATACAGCCTACACACCTTGCTTCCGTCGCGAGGCTGGTTCTTATGGCAAGGACGTGCGCGGATTGAACCGTCTGCACCAATTCAATAAGGTTGAGATTGTGCAGTTGGCTCACCCCGAGCGTTCGTATGAGGCGCTGGACGAAATGGTCGCTCACGTTGAGAGCATCGTTAAGAAGTTGGAATTGCCTTATCGAATCATTCGTTTGTGTGGTGGGGATATGAGTTTCACTTCGGCGCTGACCTACGATTTCGAAGTCTACTCGGCAGCTCAGGAGCGCTGGCTCGAGGTTTCGTCTGTATCTAATTTCGAGACCTTCCAGGCTAACCGCCTGAAGTTGCGCTACAAGGACTCGAACAAGAAGACGCAGTTGGCGCACACCCTGAACGGCAGTTCATTGGCGTTGCCCCGTATCGTAGCTGCGCTGTTGGAGAACAACCAGACACCCGAAGGTATCCGCATACCTGCAGCGCTGGTG
>JAZOQL010000159.1:0-2255 GCA_045656065.1 Rikenellaceae bacterium
CCTGAAAGTTGTGTATTTCTCGTCGTAGTACTGCGCCGGCCAGACTTGTTCTGCCCCCAACATAATTTTAGTCACACCGGAGGTTCCAAGGTATATGTTCTGTATGTCGGGAAGATATATCATCTATCCTTTTATTATGTAAAGTGTGTTAGGATCCTTTGTGGCAAGTGCATCGTATGCGGCTTGTGTGATATCTGCAAGGTAGTGTATGTTGCTTGAAGCGACGTCGGCTGAAATGACGTTAGTGTCGCTGTCAATTGTTATACCCCTGCCGGCTGTTAGTTTGTTCTGCTTACTGTTTTTCAAGGCTGAAACGTCAGTCCGAAGGGTTTGGATATAATTGTTGATGTTATTGCTCAACTCAAACTCTGAAAAATCACCAGAATTCGGAGCAACGCCTTTCGTATAAGTGCCGTATGATGTTTTTACGGCGTCTACCCCCCTTGTGTAAACAGCATAAACGTAAATAGTGTTTCCTGAAACCTTGTAAACACTATATTGCGTCCACCTCACTGGGTTTGTGCCCGTCATAACGAAAACCCTTGCTTTCGGGAAATCGTCACCAAGAGAGAGCACATAGTCAACTAGGTCGTCCGAGTTCCTTGCGTCCCAAGGTGTAGAATATCCCGAAACGAAGAAGCAGTAGTCGTCGATGTTTGTAATAGCCGACTGAAGATTTGTGATGTTTTCAGTGTTTGCACTAACCTGTTCCTGCAGTGCTGAGTAGTCTTCGGGGGTGGCACCGCTTATTGCTTCGTAGATGTTCTGTATGTCCTGCGTGTATGCCGATTGATCAACAAGGGCGAATTTTTTCCTGTTGGTTATTTTTTCTCCGTTGATGGTGGCGAAGTTCTTCTCGAGAACGTAGTCTGAAAGTATCTCTTCGAACTCTTCGGGTGTCATACCGCTTATTGACGCCGAGGCAACCAATCTTTTCACCCATTCCTTTGAAGCGAGTGCGTCAAGGACACTAGTGTCTTTGATTACGTCGGGAACGTAAGTACCCATAGGGGCTCCCGTCTCGTCGAAATAAATGGAGCAGTTGTAGGAATTCAGGGTAGTGATGTTCACTCTCGCATAGGCTCCATTCACCTTGTCAGCCATCTTCTCCGTCTCGGAGAAAACCCTGATATAATAGTCGTCAACACCGACAACGCCGTCCATAGCCTTCACCTGACGCATAAGGTTCTGGATCGCAAGCGTTCCGTTGGAATACACCTGCGTATCGTTCATATTGTCGCCGAGCAGCCTATCAACGTAAAAGACGGTGATGCCATACGTAGTGAAGTTCTTCTCAATCCTTATGTCTTCGGTGGGCGAGAAGAAAAAATACGGATAACTGTCAATTGTCTCCGAATTAAGGGAATACACCGATCCGCCCGCAGCAGCATAATTTACCAAATTATGACGAATGCCGAGGTTACACAGCTCATTAAGTAGAAACTCCAAAGTCATCTTAAAATTGTATTCTTGTCTTATATTTTAATATATGTTTTATGAATAAGGAAGTGTGGATGCCATCAATAGGCTTTTATGAAGTAAGTAATAAAGGCAACGTAAGATCAACAAATTACGAAAACCATAAAAAAATTGTGATGCTTGAGCAACATCTAAAATACGGGTATCCAAATGTAAGGTTATGCGTAAATGGTAAACGGAAAAACTTCAACGTTCATCGCCTTATGATGGAAGCGTTTGTGCCCAACCCGCTGAACCTTCCCTGCGTCAACCACAAAGACGAAATAAAAACACATAACTTCATTTATGTCAACCCCGACGGCTCCGTTGATTTAGAAAAATCAAACCTTGAGTGGTGTTCTGTTGAATACAACGACAACTACGGAAGCAGAAACAAAAAAATAAGTGAGTCCAAAAAGAAAAAACACCCAAAAGCACAAAAAATAAAAATGATATCACTTGACGGAAAAGTCTTGGATATTTTTAACTCCGCAAACCAAGCAGCTGATTTTTTGCATAAATCAGATAGCAATATAATCTCTTGTGCAAACCACAAACCGCATTATAACACCGCATACGGCTATAAATGGGAATGGGCTTAGCCTTCTACTTCTGTTTCTTTTTCTGTATCATCTACATCCTTATTGACGGAAACTGTGGTTCCAGCGTGGGTGATTGAAGCGGGCACTCCCTTGTTTATCGCCCTGTAAACAGCGCCTAACGATGCAAAGGCGAACAGTTCCGCTACGCCTTCAAGGACAGTCGCATTGATAACCCCTGTCGGGGGAAGGATGAAG